>DATDRM010000333.1:0-10270 GCA_035291705.1 Anaerolineales bacterium | reverse complement strand
CATCTCCACTTCCGTTGTCTGGGCTGGTCTTCACGGTTGTCAAAGGAGAAGTCATATTCCCTTCCTATTGCACCAATCCAAGGTCTCGCAGCAGCGGTCGAGGGTCGATCAAATGTTTGCTCCACCACTTGGATGTCTCCGGCAGGCCGAAGGCGAGTCCCAAGAGTTCTGTAAAGTAGAAGGCCGGAATCTTGTTGTCTCCTGTTTGCCGCATTTCCAGGTTGACCTGGCACAGTGGACAGGCTGTCACCAATGCCTGGGCGCCGGCCTCACGGGCTCGTTCAGCCAGTCGGCCGACCAGGCTTTCCACAACATCAGAACGGCTGAGTGAAAGGCTGCCGCCGCAGCAATCAGTAGCGTGAGACCACGCCATGACCTCTGCCCCGGCGGCGTGCAACAGATTGGCCATCACCTTTGGATCATCCGGGTCATCAAATTGGGTGATCTCTGGTGGCCGGACGAGCAGGCAGCCGTAGTACGGAACAACTTTAAGCTCGTGCAGCGGTCGCTTTACCTGTTGCGCCAGATGGTTTGTGCCATAATCGTTGTGGAGAACGGCCAGCACGGGGCGGATAGCGATCTCACCGCTGAACTTGAATCCAACCAGCGCCTCAACTTCAGCCCGGATGGCTGCATCTGTGCGTAAAGCGTGATCGGCGCCCTTCATGCGGTTGAAACAGGCCGCGCACGGGGCGACCAGATCGTGACCGATGGCTTGAGCCAGAGCCAGGTTACGCGCCGGCAGGGCGATCGCCAGCCTGGGATCCAGGGCATGCGCCGAGGAGGCACCGCAGCAATTCCAGTCAGGCAGCTCAACCAACTCCAACCCCAGGTGGTGGAAAACTGAGCGTGTGGAGAGGCCATATTCGAGGCCAGTAGAATGGAGGCTGCAACCGGGGTAGTATGCGTAGATGTTTTTGGCTTGGTTCACGGATTATTTTCTCCGTTCGAAGATCTGGCCAACCTCCCTGGCTGCCCGAGAGCGACTGGGTAGGAGGGGGACTTTACCGCGCAAGAACAGCTGCACACCTGCGCCCACATCGTTGAGCAGAGGGACATCAGACAGGACTTTGAACAGGCCGAGCATGGCAGCTTCGTGGGAACGACCCAGGCGTCTCACCACGCCTAGGAACAACCGGTGGAAGAGGAGGGCGTCTGGCTCGCCAGCGTGGTAGCCGCGCTGGATGGCCAACTGGCGCAAACTATCCATGACGGCTGAGATGTCAATATCATTTGGGCAGCGCGTGGCGCACGTGTAACAGCCAGCGCACAGCCATATATCCTGACTGAGCAGAACTGCATCACTTTGGTTTAGCTTCACCATTCGCAGCAGCCGGTCAGGCCCAAAGGCCATCGCTTCTACGACCGGGCAGCCAGCCGTACACTTATGGCAGTGGTAGCATAGTTCGATCGCTTGGCCGGAACGGCGATTGATTTCGGTTGCCAGGTGCTTTCCCATTCAAAACTCCTCAGGGTTGGTTAGCTGGAACGAGACCGTAAATTTCGTACCGACATCTGGAGTGCTTTGAACTGCGATGCGACCGCCAAAACGAGTGACGATATCCTTTACGATGGTCAATCCAAGACCGGTGCCTTCGTGTTCGATGGCCTTGGCGTTGGGAGCGCGGTAGAACTCCTCAAACAGGTGTCCCATCGCCTCATCAGGGATGCCGATGCCAGTGTCCTCTATAATCACATTGGCCTCGCCATCCATCGGCTTCAGGGTTACCTTTACGCGGCCTCCAGGCCGGGTATATTTGACCGCGTTGGAAATCAGATTGTCGAAGACGCGATCAAGGCCTTCCATAGTGGCCATCACGACCAGAGAATCGCCGGCGACCTCCTTGTCAAAAGCCAGTGTCAGCGCTTTCTCCTGGGCGGATAGCTCGAAACGCTTGACCACACGCTCAAGCGAGGCAGCCAGGTCAACCGGTTCGCGTGCTTCGAGGGCTTTAACCTCGGTTTTGCCGGCCGCCAGATCGAGCAGATCGTCGATCAGCTTTTGGAGGAACTCCACCCGACGAGTGGCCCGGTTGAGGATATCTTGTTGCTGTTCAGTGACGGTTCCAGCATATCCCGCGGCCAGGGTGCGCAACAGGCTTTGCGTCACACTGACTGGCGAACGTAACTCATGGGTGACCATGCGGATAAACTGGCTCTTGGCCTCGTCGAGCTGCTCGATAGTCTGGTAAGCCATCGCATTCTCGATGGCGATGCTTCCCTGGGCGGCGATGGCGGATAAAAAGCCTACATCCTCCGGGGTAAATCGGTCCGGTTCGACGGCATAGGCGCGCAAGATGCCCAGGGGTTGGTCCTTTCCAATCAAAGGGGCAGAAAGCATCGAGCGGATACCCTCTTGCCTGGCCTCCTCCGGGTATTGGATCAAAGGACTGTTGGGTGCATCGGGGATATTGACGGTCTTGCCCGCCAACACTTCGCGTGCCAAGGGGTTAGACACCGCGTCCACTGGCCCTTTTTCGAGGTAAGCCTGGCTCAAGCCAAAGACCGCTACCGGCTCCAGGCGCTGGCCGCTCTTGTCCAGCAGCCGGATTGAGCAGGCGCGCACCCCCATCGCTTCGGCAGTGCTTTTGACCAGCCGGTTGAGCACCTGATTGAGCTCCAGGGTAGACCCGACTGTGCGGGCGCCGTTGTTCAGCGCTTGCAGCCGGGTCGTTGCCCGCTGCAGGCTTTTGCTCAGCTCGACGATCTCTTCTTCACGCTGGCGCAAGCGCTCGTGGATCGATGAGGCCAGGTAGGCGACAATCAGGCTTGTGCTGGCAAAGAAGATCAGCATCGCAGCCAGGTAAAGCCTATTCAGGTACAGCCGTGTTTCCAGGTAGCCAACGATGGTTACATGGGGCATGAGGCCATAAAACTCCAACAGCGCAATCCCTGAAACCAGGCCAATCGCCAGAGCTGCAAAAGCAAGGGCTGTACGCGGCGGGAAGAAGATCGAGGCGATGACAATATGGAAGATAAAAAACAGGATAGCCGGGCTTTCAATGCCGCCGGAACAATGGATCAATAACGTCATTGCCAGCCAGTCCAGGCTAACCTGCCATTTAGCTAACCGGTCATAGGCCTCCGCCGGTGCAGAGGCGTGGGTAAGGCGACGCTCTGCCAGATAAAAGACCAGATTGTAGATCAGAATTCCTGAACCGATGGTAAAGAGCGGCCCGGCCGGTACGCCCAGGTTGAACACCGCGCCGACCAGCCAGGTGGCCAACAGCACGCCTGCCCCTGCGAACCAACGCAAATGGATCAACCAGGCAATGCTGGAGACCAATTCCGCCTCCACCAGTGTGCGAGCCGGTTTGACCGGCGATGGTTTCGGTGGACCGATGGCGTTCCCATGAGGGGAGGGAAAACCCATGTTCGCCTCTACTTCTCGCCTAGAATTTCTCGTACCTTCGCCAGCAATCCTTCTGGAGTGACCGGTTTCTCGATGAAGGTCTGCACGGGCAGGTAATCCTCGTCAGGTGTAAAACGTAAGGGGGTCGTGCTGTGGATCGCAGTCAACATGATAATGGGCGTCCGACGGAAATCCTTGTACTCGGACTCTGGATCGGGGCTGTGCAGGTCTAAGGCGAGCTGGAAGCCAGCAGTGGCGGTGTCCATCATCACATCTAGAATGATCAGGTCGGGCTTGACTTCCTTGACTCTCGCCAAACCTTGTGCCGAGCTCGTGGCCTCAGATATGGTATAGCCAGCGGATTCCAGCGGCAAGCGGAGCACCAGGCGTTGATCGGGATCGTCGTCAACAATGAGAATTTGTTTTTTATCCATGTTTAGTTCTTCCATTCCATAGATCGGACAAGATAGCGTCAACCAGCTCGGGAAGGGCTAACGTGACAGCGGGACTAAGTTCTTGACCTGGTTCGGATTGCCCGGGTTCGACGCCATAGATCAGGATCTCCTCTGGCAAAATGTCAAGGGACTGGGCTAATTCCAAGCCATTCACCAGGCCCGGCTCGTGCAGGGAGATGATTTCATCTTGGGCAATGAGACGGACTTCTTGCGGTCCGAAGCGCCGCCAGGTGCCCGGCGCTCCCCCCATGTGCACGGCGTCGATGATGATCGCCCGCGACCAGCCCTCCAGCCAGGTAGCCAGCCCCCAGCCAGGTGTACCAGCCTCCATGACGCTCACCTGTGGGGGCAGGTCACATCCAGCCAGGATTTCTACAGCCCGCACACCCAACCCATCATCTCCCAGGAGAGGATTGCCAATCCCTAAGATCAGCGTGCCGGGCTGCTGGCGAGTCAAGGTCATTTCGGCTCCACTTCCAAGACATGCACCGAGCAAGATATGCACGGGTCGTAGGCACGCACCAGCATTTCCAGGTCTAATTGCATAGTCTTGATTGGCTTCTCGGCAATGAGGGGCGTCAGAGCGAGCATATCGGCTTCCAGGTTTGCCAGGTTTTGGTTGGTGGGAATGACACAATCCGCGCCGGTCATATTGCCATCCTCACCGATCCAGTAATGGTGGATCAATAGGCCACGCGGCACTTCACAGACGCCCACCCCCTCGCCTGGGATTGCCTTCACCGGCGCTGGCTGTTCGCTGGTGATGCCACGCTCAAGCAACCTGTCGATGATCGCAATGGCATCTTCGACGCAATGAACGATCTCAACCACCTGGGCGGCTGAGTTCAGGTACGGGTTGGTGACCTTGGGTTTAAGCCCCAAAGTCGCAGCAGCCTCTTTGGCACGTGGGTGAAGCTGTGGGTAGTTATTATTGAAGCGAGCCAGCGCCCCGACCATGTACGACTGGCGCAGGTGGCGGGTATGCTTGGCTGAAGAGTGAGTCACCAGGTGTTCGTTGGTCACCTGGCGGTAAGCCTCGGCCGGCAGGCGTGCTCCGTCGCTGGTGATGATCTCGCCGTCGATGAACGCGTATTCGTCAGGCTTGGTGAGCGAGACATATTCGGTATCCCGCTCGAACTGAGGCCAGTGCAGGGTAGCGAACAAGGCGACTGTCTCATCGACATCCGCGCGGGCGGCAACCAGTCGCTGGTGCAGGTTCTCAAGTTCGGCCGGCTTGGGGAAGTGGGTAAAGCCACCAACGCACATGGCGATCGGGTGCGTGTGCCGCCCGGTGACCACGGCACAGATGTCCCCCGCCAGTTTCTTCATCCGCAAGGCGCGCAGGACTACCTCCGGGTGGCTGGTCGCCAAGGGGATGACGCTGCCCACGCCCAGGAAATCGGGAGCCACCAACATATAAGCATGCAGCACATGGCTATCGAGGATCTCGCCATGAAAGGTCAGCTTACGCAATAATTGTGTCTGCTCGCTCGGCTCGACGCTCAGAGCTTTTTCAGAGGCGCGCAGCGAAGCGGTGGCATGACCGGTGGCGCAGATACCGCAGATGCGGCTGGTGATGTGGGAGGCTTCTTGATAGGGACGGCCGCGCAACATGGCCTCGAAAAAGCGCGGCGTTTCCACAACATCCAGGCGGCATTCCTTGATCCGCCCATCTTCGATTTCGACGACAATATTGCCGTGGCCTTCGACCCGCGTGACATGGTGGACATCGATTCTCTTATTCATTGGCATTTTTCCTCTGCAGCAAGGTTTCACGCACCTGGTAGGTTGTGAACATGGTATACATCGAGGTGAGCCCCTCCACGGTGAGGCCGTGCTTGGTCAGCACATCTCGCATTGCGGTTTCGTTGGGATTAGAGATGAATCCCCGGCAGGCTTCGCACGACTGGCCGTAAGTTGGGCAGATGGCGTCACAACCTGCGCGGGTGACCGGTCCCATGCAGACCTTGCCTCGAGTAAACAGACAGGTGTTCTCTTTGAGCTTGCACTCGACGCACAGCGGGTAATCTGGGATGAAAGGCTTTTTCCCGAGCAGCAGGGCCTTGACAGCAGAGATGAATTCCTGGCGGTCGATTGGGCATCCAGGGATAACGAAATCCACTGGGATGACAGCCTCAATGGGGCGCACGTCGTATGTGTCATACCAGTCTGCCTGATCGCCATACACGTACCGGCGAACTTCATCCAGAGGATGCAGGTACTTGAGGGAATTCACGCCACCCAGATGGGCGCAAGAGCCCAAAGCTACGACGATGGAGGCCTGTTCGCGGATCTTCTTCAGACGGGCTTCGTCGCTCTCCCGAGTACAAGAACCCTCGATGAAAGCTACGAGATAGTCCTCGCCTTTCTCAGACATGGCCTCCCGGAATTGGACGATCTCGACCGCCGCCAATAGATCAGGATGGTCCTGCAGTGAATCTACCACCGTAAGCTGGCAGCCCTCACAACTAGTGAAGTCGAAGAAAGCTACTTTGGGTTTACCGTTCTGGCTCATAACGCCTCCTCCAGCCCTTTGATATCCCGATATGAAAAGACCGGCCCAGATTGGCAGGTATAGATGTTGTTGATCTGGCAGTGACCACACTTACCCACGCCGCATTTCATGCGGCGTTCCAGAGACAGCCAGATATTGCCCTCTGGAATTCCTTTGCCGAGCAATTCCATCAACACGAAGCGGTACATTACCGGCGGGCCGACGGTCACCGCGACTGTGTTGCGCGGGTTAATTGAAATATCCTTGAATAGGGTGGTGATGACGCCGATATGCCCGTCCCAGGTCTCGTCGCCCCGGTCGACGGTAAGATACAGCTCGACATCGTTGCGTTCCCCCCAGCGCTTGAGTTCATCTTTAAACAGCAGCTCGGAGGGGGTGCGCGCTCCATAAAGGATGATCACCCGCCCGAACTGGGCGCGCTCATCCAACACTTGGTTGATCAGCGAACGCGCTGGGGCGAGCCCCAATCCACCAGGCGCGAACAGCATGTCCTTGCCGCGGAAGTGCTCGATCGGAAAACCGTGCCCAAATGGCCCGCGAATGCCGATCCTGTCACCAGGCATCAGGCGATGCAGCGCACCGGTCACGTCTCCGGCTTTGCGCACACACAGCTCAAAGGTGCCATTGCTCCGGCTGGGACTGCTGCTGATGCTGATCGGGGCTTCGCCGATCCCCAGGAAAGAAACCTCGACGAACTGTCCGGGGCGGTGATCCAGGGATCTTCCGGCCGGTAATTCAATTGTAAAAAGCTTCTCCAACGCGGTGAGCTGCTCAATTTGGGCGATACGCGCCATCTCCGGGAGGAAGATCTGGAGCTCATCAGTCATTGATGGAAAGGTCCTGTTCGTGATCATAGTGTGCTACCTGCCTCTTGTTGGCGGTAGAGTTCGTTAAAAACACCCACTGGGGTGATATCGACCAGACAAGCCCGGGCACAGCGGCCACAACCGACGCAGCCCAGGTGTTTATGGGCTTCCAGAATGTACTTGCCTTTCCGCATGAAGCGATGGCGTTGGCGCAAAGCCCGGCTCTTGCGGAAATTGTGACCGCCGGCGACCGTGGCAAATTCGTCCAGCTGGCAGCTATCCCAAATCCGTACTCGTTCCCCACGGCGCAGGTCCAGTTCGATTTCGTCCTTTACATCGAAACAGAAACAGGTTGGACAGACATTGGTACACGCTGCGCAGGCTAGGCAGCGCTCTCCTAATTCAGCCCATAATGGGCTTTTTGCACTCAGGCTTAGCAGGGAGGGCAAATCGCTGACATCAAACTCCAAGCGGTAGGGGAACTTTGGCCACTTCTCGCTGATCACTGCATTCAGCCGCTGCATCTCACCTGGTTTGGCTGGGGTGGTGGAGGCGTACAGACCCAATAAATCGTGCCCCTCTGATGTCCCGATATCGACTGCATAGGCATCGCCCAGGTCGATCAAATGCAGGTCGTAGCCTTCCTCGGCGGTCAGTGTTCCCATGCTCTTGCAGAAGGAGTGTTCGTCGCAGGGACGGAGGCATTCGATGCCCACGATCAAGGTGCGGTTCCGCCGCTCCAGATAGTGCGGGTCGGGGAAGCCTGTCGAGAAGACCGCATCGAGCAGCTGGATGGCGTGCAAATCGCAGGTGTGTACGCCGAAGATGACGGTGGGTCGGTCTTGTGGCGCTGGCTCCAGGTAACCGCCATTGGTTCTATCGAACTTAAACAGGGTTTCCCGCGGTGGTAGCAGATACTTCTTGGGGGGCAGGATCGTCGTGGGATAATCCAGCCGCAGGGCATCTGGATCGGCGATCTCGTCAAAGGCGTACCCGCCGTTCGATTCGACCGGTCCGACGACCCGGTAATGCGGCATGAGCCGGTGGATAAAATCAGAAAGTTCAGATTTTTGAAGGATGGTAAGGCTCACGGATCGCTCCTTAAGTGATGTATTTCACTATCAATATAACGGATAGCGGTGACAAACCCCGTGATAAGCGAATGACAAAACTGTGACAAAAACCAGTCGCCCGGTTTAATTCTTAGCGTTGTTCACCCATGGTTGCCAGGCGATAACCCACGCCGGGCACAGTTTTGATGAAGATCGGGTTAGTCGGGTTGGGTTCGATCTTGCTGCGCAGCCGGCAGACAAGCTGACGCAAGGCGGCTCGCCCCCCACCTTTGTAACCCCAGATGTGTTCGATGATGGCATCGCACTCCAACGCCTGTCCTGAATAAGTTAACAGACAATCCCAAAGGCGCCGCTCCAGGGGAGTTAAAGCAACCGGTTGTCCTGGACGTACGGATACATAGCGATGGTCAGGCGCGCGGGCGGCCTTGCCCAGGATAAGAGGGGAGGGGGCTGGCGATCTTCCGGCGCGGCGTAAGAGCGCCTGGGCGCGCGCTACCAGCTGGCGGAGGCTAAATGGCTTTGTCAGGTATAAGTCGGCACCGAGTTCCAGGCCGTGGAGGATGTCTTCCTCGCTGTCCCTGACTGTGAGCAGGATGATCGGGGTATCATCTTCTGCGCGAATGCGCTGGCAGACAGTAAAGCCATCTATCTTGGGCAGATTGATATCGAGGATGATCAGGTCTGGTTTTTCCTCAACCCAAAGCTGCAAGGCAAGGTAGCCATCATGAGCCTGGATAATCTGGAAACCGGCACGCCGTAAGGCAAAAGCCACGACGTCGGCCAGCGCATGATCATCATCTACGACAAGTGCTTTCATCATCTCTGATGGCCTATTTCCCCCACTATATTCGATGGACATGACAAACTTCGTGATTAATTCATGACAATGCTGTGATATGAGTAAAAAGGGCGGTTACGACGTCAACCGCCGTAATCGCCCTTCGAGTGAGCGATTCATCCAGCTGTGCTACTGCTGGATGAACGGGCCACTGCTTTACGAGCTGCGTGCAACTATTGGACGACTAGCAATTGCTAGATAAATTATGTGCGGCCGATCAAAAGCCCATAACCAAGGCCGGGGACAACCTTGATATAAGTGGGTTGCGCCGGATCAGGTTCAACCTTGGCTCTCAGGCGACGTACGAGCTGGCGCAACATGTCGCGGTCTCCACCTCCAGGGCCCCAGACGTGGTCGATGATGGCATCGATGGTCAAGACTTGCCCGGCGTTGACCATCAGACAGTCCAACAAGCGCCCTTCCAGGGCAGTCAGGGGGATCGTCTCCCCTTCGCCAATGCGCACCTCGCGCCGGCTGGTTGCCAGGAGCAGGTCGCCAACCTGACGCGGGGAGGGGGTGGCCGATTGTCCGGCGCGACGCAGGACCGCCTGGGCGCGCGCCACTAACTGGCGCGGGCTGAAAGGTTTAGAGATGTAATCGTCTGCGCCGAGTTCCAGGCCGTGGACAATATCGTCGTCCTCGCCACGCACCGTGAGCATGATGATCGGTGTGTCTGCTTCGCGGCGGATGCGCTGGCAGACGGTAAAGCCATCCATCTTGGGCAGGTTAACATCTAATACGATCAGGTCGGGTTTATCTTCCGCCCAGCGCTGCAAGGCGGAGAGGCCGTCATAAGCCTGGATTACATGGAAGCCCTCGCGCCGTAAGGCAAAGGCAACCACATCGGCCAGCACCCGGTCGTCGTCGACGATTAAAGCCTTCATGATCAACCTATGCCTGGCAAAGTGAACCAGAAAGTGGATCCGCCGCCCTGGCGATCACACCAACCTGTCTGGCCGCCTTGGGCTTCAACCACCGCTTTGACCACCGAAAGACCCAGTCCAATCCCCCCTTTGAGTTCAGCGTTGGTCGAACCGGGGACGATGAAACGTTGATACAGGTTTTCGCGGTATTCTTCTGGGACGCCAGAGCCGCGGTCGGATACATCCACGCGCACCCAGCCGTCTTGAATATTGGCCTGGATGGTGATCTCAGCGTCGGCTGGACCGTACTTGCTGGCATTTGCAAGCAGGTTAACTAGAACCTGCACTGTACGCCGGGGGTCGACCAT
>DATDRM010000332.1:0-2874 GCA_035291705.1 Anaerolineales bacterium | reverse complement strand
TCGGCCAGTTCAAAATCCAGCACAGGGGTATTAAGAGAGACTAGATTTATTACCATCTATGTAATTATGATTGAGCGGTTTTACGTTGAAAAAGGTTGTAGATCAGGATAACAGCCACCAGTGCTGCTGTGATCAGGGAAGCGGTTGCAACCAAAGACACCGCGGAATGCTTCACCGCGATCCCAACTAAAGCCCACAAGATGACAAGGCTGTAGGCAATATCACGCCGGTCGAAGCTGACCAGCGCGGCAATTAGTAAAACCACCGCCAGCACGATCAACATCCATATTTCGGGAGTAACGCCAAATCCATCCCAATTCAGATAGTACAGAACATCCGTTACATTGGCAACCGTGGCGACAGTGATCCAGCCTAGGTAGATACTGAAAGGAACGCGTACAGTCCAGGTCTCGGCGACTGACACCAGGGTCAAGCCAATGCCGAGGCCCTGGTAAATGACGATCAGTATGCCAAGCAAGGCAAACATCGCGATCAGGGTCAACGGAAATTGCTCGTAGTGCCACAGGAAAAGCCAGACAATGTTTGCCAGACCACTGGCAGCGACCAGGTAACCAGTTTGCCTTAAGCGCGGATTTTCACGCTGAGAAGGGAGCGCCTGGAAAACAGCGTAGGCGATCAAGCCGATATAAATCAGACCCCAAATGGAAAAGACATAGCCTGCCGGGACAAAATAGACTTTGAAGCGGTCGGAAATTTCACCCGTATTCAATCCATTCAAAGGCAAAGCATTTGCCAGGATATTGACTGCGATGGTAGCAGCGACAGTCAAAACAACAGTGGTTTGTCGAACGAAATCTTTCATTTGATTATCCTTTCAATAAGAGTGTGAGGGCCATTGGTCGATACCAACGGCCTGTGCCAGCAGGTCCATCGGCTCACTAGAGTGTAACCCGCCTGCCAGGGTCGCGCCGGCGGCAAAGCGATAACCTTGATAGTAGAACGTGCCCGCGCACTCACCTGGGTAAATGTGAGCTTCCAAAACGGTCACGTCCAGGCCCGAGCGCGCCAGCCGGGAGGCTACAGATAAACCGCCAATTCCCGCGCCAATAACGATAACTTGCGTACCAGGCTTCATCTAATCACTTCTCCAATAAGGCGCGGGTTTTCCAGCCGCGGTAAGCAAATAAAAATGGCAAGCCCAGCCACAATCCCCAACCCAATAAACGCCCACCGAATGATTTCTTTAGCTGAGCGCTGATCTGGTCGTTAACCTCCGTTATATTTACGTCAACCCGGTGGAAGGAATGGCGATGATTCCATTCCTGAAACGGGCCGTGTAATTGTCGGTCGGTGAAGCCAGCTGGGGATACATCTTCGATGCGCGCTAACCAGCGCAAACAGAACGGCCCGACACATAAAGAAAAATCCATCTCAGCGCCATCAAATAACTCTGCCGGAGCATTGTTAACCTTCACTCGAAGGGGAGGAGGAGTAATGGAACTCATGCTGGCTGCCAGGCGGTGAAAAGACACCACTTCCGAGAGGGGCGCTTTCACTCGAAAACAGTGATCGTATATCATTTTAGCTATTGAGACGATTAATCTGGGTGTTCATTGAATAATTCAGTCAGGTGGGAGAACACAGCTTGATCGACGGTGGGGGTTTGGGTTTCGAGCGCCTGTTGATAAATCTCTAAAAAGCGCATCAACAGCCCTTCGGGTAATCCATGATTTTCTAACAAGCCTGCCAGCCAGTTGAGAGAGTTTTCGACCAGGCTGATATCCCCCAGAGCTAAGGCAGCTGCCAGGTGCTGCTGGAATGCCGAGAGGGCAATTTCCAGATGGGCTGGAAGGATATCCTCCTCACGAATGGCATCGGCTACGTAGATCTCAATCTGTGGATGAAATTCTATATAGTGCTGAAGAGCCTGCTGGTGATCTGGCGGCACGGGCAGTACCTGTGGATTGGGCGGTTTCAGATTCCATAATCTTTCCACCGTTTGACTGGCTTCGATAAGTTCACTTCCCAGATAATGGCCAGGGATTAAATTTTGGATTGAGGGCAGGGCGTTGAAGATTCCGCCACCATAGGCCAATAGCTCACCTTGTTCGTTCAAGAATTCTCCCATACGGCGCAGGGAGGCGGCCGAGGGAAGGGTTTGCGCTATTGAGACAGTCAGAAAGGGGTTTGTAGCGTGCAGAGCGGATTCCAAACGCAGGATCGGGACATTCTCGCCCAGGTATATTACTTCCCAGCCCCGCCGTTGGAGCAGCACAGCCAGCAGCAGCAAGCCAAACTCGTGTTCTTCCCCTGCAGGGCAGGCTGCCAGGATCCGACCAGGACGGTTGGGGGCAGGCGCAGCAGCTGACAGGGTATGCAGCCGGCGCATAGCCAAGGCTGAGGCAAAGTGTTCCTGCTGTACGCTTGTTTCTCCACTATACCAATGGTCGCCGATGATAGACAATCCTTTCTGCAACAGATCGGTACACACCACTTCCGGTGCATAGAGCGCAAAAGCCTGAGCAAGGACTTGCTCAGCGGCCTGCTCATCGAAATCCAGGCATGCGTCTACCCATGCCTGGCACAGCTCATCTAACTTTACCCCGCCAGGTCTACCCGGCTGCTGGTGCGGAGAATATATCAGCAGCGGATCCTGCCCATCCGCTTCCAAGCTACGCCAAAGGCCAACTGCCCGGCTGATGCTCATGCCCTCTTTCTGCCTTGCAGTGAGCCAGTTGAGTATTTGAATGTCACGCAGGCTATACAAGCGATGCCCGCCGGGAGTCCTCGCGGGCTTGGGCAGGCCATACCTTCTCTCCCAGGCGTGTAGCGTCTCAGCACTCAACCCGGTCTCCTGGATGACCGCCTTTAGATTGAAACCACTGGTCTGATCAGCCATGACGGAATCCTCCT
>DATDRM010000331.1:0-2303 GCA_035291705.1 Anaerolineales bacterium | reverse complement strand
AGTCCGGAGGACGAGGTCCTGGTGTTCAACACTGGCAGCGGTTTGAAAGACGTGCGCGCCGCCATGCAGGCCGCGGGGACCGCCCCCGTGATCGAACCCACTCTCCAGGCTGTGAAGCAGGCGATCGAGGCGACTTTGCCTTAAGATATCCCCGGTGGTTTTCTTTTGCATAACCACCTATTTTCAATCCAGGCTTTTAAGGTAAATTTCCTTATGCCTTCCCCTACCTGTTCGATCGTAGCCCCAATATTCAACGAAAGTGGAAACCTCCCCGAATTGTTCCGGCGCGTGCAGGCGACGATGGAATCATCTGGGGAAACCTGGGAGTTGATCCTGATCGACGATGGCTCCCTGGACACTTCGTCCGATCTGATCCTTCAATTGGCCGCCCAGGATCCAAGAGTCCGCCCGGAGATCTTTGCGCGCAACTTTGGTCATCAGATCGCGGTCACCGCTGGTCTGGATTACAGCCGTGGCCAGGCGGTGATCATCATCGACTCCGACCTGCAAGACCCACCCGAGGTGATCACAGACCTGATCGCCAAATGGAGGGAGGGTTACGATGTAGTCTACGCCATCCGCGCTGAAAGAGAGGGGGAAAGCTGGTTCAAGAAATTCACCGCTTCCATGTTCTATCGTTTGATCACGCGCATCACCGATGTTAATATCCCTCTTGATGCAGGCGATTTCCGCTTGTTAGATCGAAAGGTAGTGGACGTGCTGAACCAGATGCGCGAGCGACACCGTTTTTTGCGCGGTATGTCTGCCTGGGTGGGCTTTCGCCAGACGGGTGTGCCCTACCGGCGGGCAGCCCGCTTTGTTGGGGAGACGAAATATCCCTTCCGCAAGATGTTCCGGCTGGCGATCAACGCCATCACCGGTTTTTCGTATTTCCCGCTGCAACTGGCTACGTATATCGGCTTTTTTGCGGCAGGGATCAGTATTTTATCCATCCCGGTTGTTATCGGCCTGCGCTTGTGGGGTGGTTCTCAGGCACCACTGGTAGGGCAAGCGACGACCTTGATCGCAGTGCTTTTCTTGGGAGGTGTGCAACTGATCTCGCTTGGCATATTGGGGGAGTATATCGGCCGGTTGTATGATGAAGCCAAGGGGCGCCCGCTGTATATCGTACGGGAAGCGTCACGTGACACCGTTGCCCAGGAAGAAGATAAAATCTAGATAATATATAACTTCCCCCAATGGGTAAATTAGTAAAATCCGTGTAATCCGTGTCCTGTTCAGAAAAGGAGAACATCGATATGACCGTGATTGACCTGACTATCGACGAAAGGCGGCGCGCGCGCGCCGTTCAGCGGGTGCGAGAGCGGAAGATCGTTATCCCAACCTTCGCCCAAATGAGAGACCCCAGCCGCATCCCGCTCGAGGTGAAGCAGACATTGCGGAAGATCGGATTGTGGGATGTCACCCCCGAAAACCTGTTCCGCATCACCTGGAAGAACGAAGCCGTGGCGCATGGAGGGGGATTTAACGGGGTGAATTACCTTGAATTCCCCAGCAGCCTGACCGGGTGCGAGGCGCGCATCATTGGGCTGGTCGGCAAATGGTTCCCGACCGGTGCGCACAAGGTCGGCGCCGCCTTTGGCTGCCTGGTGCCCCGCCTGGTAACCGGTCAGTTCGAGCCGTCCACCCAGAAGGCGGTCTGGCCCTCGACGGGTAATTTCTGCCGGGGTGGGGCTTACGACTCGGCTCTGCTCGGCTGCCAATCGATCGCCATCTTGCCCGAGGGGATGAGCCGGGAGCGTTTTGAGTGGCTGGCAAAGATCGCCGGGGAAGTCATCGCCACGCCCGGCAGCGAATCGAATGTCAAAGAAATTTTTGACAAGTGCTGGGAACTACGCAGTTCGGGCCAGGACTTGATGATCTTCAACCAGTTTGAGGAGTTTGGCAACTACCTGTGGCACTACGCGATCACCGGACACGCCATGCAGGAAGTGCTGGAGCAGGTGATGGGACCGAGCGATGCTTATCGCGGCATGGTATCTGCCACTGGGTCGGCTGGCACGATCGCCAGCGGAGATTACCTGAAGCAGGTTTTCCCCACCAGCAAGATCGTCGCCAGCGAAGCGTTGCAGTGCCCGACTTTGCTGGAGAATGGCTTCGGCTCTCACCGCATCGAGGGCATCGGTGATAAACATGTTCCTTGGGTGCACAATGTCAAAAACACCGACATGGTGGTGGCCATCGACGACGCGGCGGTAGTCAACCTGGCGCGCCTGTTCAACGAGCCAGCCGGGCGCGCCCAGCTGGTGCGGCAAGGCGTCCCGGAGGCCTTTGTCAACCGC
>DATDRM010000330.1:0-6614 GCA_035291705.1 Anaerolineales bacterium | reverse complement strand
GCCTGGAAGGTTGCGAGATGGTCTTTCTGATCGGAGTGGGTTGGGAGCAGGACGCTGGCTGGAGCTACGAGACACTGATCGCCGCGGGGGAAGGCCAGCGCCAGGAAGGGGAGCTGTTCGAACGCTTCATATCGCGTCTCGCCAGCCTGACGGGCGGCGCCTTCACCGATCCGCAACGCAGCGCCCTGTACCACTGGACGGGGGCCGAAGTCCGCCAGACGCAGCGCGCCGCCGATCGCCAGCAGCTGGGCAGCGGTAAGCGAAGCGACGACCCCTTGCGCAGCTTGCCCTGGTGCGATCTGCAGCAGGTTTTCCTCGACGGCCCGGTGGCCTTGCCGGGCGCTCTGGATTACGGATTGAAGTCGATTGCCAAAGCCCTGGGGGAATTCGACTCGCAATTCACGACCCAATGGCCAGAAGGTTTCGACGAAGGCGTGCAGGTGATGGTGATGGGCTGGAAGGCCTACCAGGCAGCCAATCCCAGCCAAACCCGGGAGATGCGCACCCTCAGCGGGTACCTGGAGGCGGACTGCCAGGCGCTGTGGAATATCCTGCGCTGGTTGCGAGCTCACAGGCTGTCCGCTTAGAAGATTTGAAAAGGCAGATTTTATAAATGGATGAACACGCATATCTCCATGACCCAGCCCGATCCGGTGCGTGGCAGGCCATCCAGCACCGCTTCAAACATCTCCCTATCCACATGGCGCTGCTGCACACCGGCAAGGTGCTGGCATTCGGCGGCTCTGGCAATGATCCGGATCGCCTGGCAGACCCTTACCCGGCGGAAATATTCGATCCGCAGACTGGGGAGGTGCACAGCTTGAACCAGCCGCTGGGCGGCGACCTGTTCTGCGCTGGGCATACCTTCCTGGCGGATGGTCGCCTGCTGGTCGCCGGGGGGACCTTCAAGTACAATAAAAAGCTGTTCGGCACAGATGTGAGGCCGTTCTGCGGCCTGGAGCAGGCCTACCTGTTCGATCCGCACAGCGAGACCTGGACGCGCGCCGCAGATATGGCGCTGGGCCGCTGGTATCCGAGCCTGATCCAGCTGAGCGATGGACGCGCGCTGGTAATGGCAGGGCTGATGAAGGGCTTCCCCTGGGTGTTCCTACGTTCGATCGAAATCTACACTCCCGGACAGGGCTGGCGCAAGTCGAAAAAAGTCGGCCGCTGGCTGCCGCTTTACCCGCGCCTGCACCTGCTGCCGGACGGCCAGGTGTTTTACTCAGGCTCATTCAACACGCACTACACCTATCCCTTTAACCTGCGTGGTTTTCCTACCGCCCTGCTGGACGTGCAGAACGAGACCTGGCACACGATTGGCCCACCCAATACCTCGCAGCGGCAGGAGGGCGCCAGTCTGCTGCTCCCCCTGCTCCCGCCCGATTACCGCCCCAGGGTCCTGCTGGTCGGCGGCGGACTCAAGAAGCGGGTCAAGATCCCCGTGCCTGACGTCGAGATTATCGATCTATCCGTGGAAAACCCGGCCTGGCGGCGCTTGCCGCCGATGGAATACGCCCGTTACCACTGCTACGCCGTCTTGCTCCCTGACCAGCAGGTGTTTGTGCTCGGCGGCCGCCGTGAGGAGGAGCATCACGCGGTTCCACTACCCGTCGCAGGTACGTCGACGAACCCTTCGTCTTCTGTCGATGTCCCCGACCTGCCGCATGACGTCCACGCTATCCTGGAGACCGAAATGTTCGATCCAGGGACGGAAACCTGGCGACCGATGGCAGCCATGCAGGTCGACCGGCTGTACCATTCAAATATCCTGCTCCTACCGGATGGGCGGGTGCTGGTCGCTGGCAGCAATCCGGCGCAGAAGGTCAACGAACTGCGCATCGAGATCTATCACCCGTCCTACCTGTTCCAGGGTCCGCGTCCTAAGATTGAAGCAGCTCCCGCTCAGGTGGCGTATGGAGAGGAATTCCCGATCAAGACGCCTGACGCCCGGGAGATCGATGCAGTAGCTTTGATCCGCCCTACCTCGACCACCCATTGCTTCAGCACTGAACAGCGCCACATCGGCCTGACCATTACCGGTCGCAATCAGGAGGTCGTGACTGTCCTCCTTCCCCGGAATCCCCACCTGGCTCCACCGGGCTACTATATGCTCTTCCAACTCAGCGCTGGCATCCCCTCCGAAGCTCGCTTTATCCAGGTTGGTTAAACCTTCGCAGGTTTGATATCCCTGTTCGCTTGTACAATCCACGAGGTTTATGACGTTAGAATCTCTCGAACTCTGGCTCGATCGCCTGGGGGGTGCTGCCGCTTTGGCGATCCTGATCCTTGCGTTGAACGGCTTTCGCCGTTCGCAGCGCCGCGCCCAGGGTCGGGCGGTTGGAGTTGGCGCCAGGTACCTGCGCTTTTCGATCTTTATCTTCTTCGCGGTCGTATATTTCGCTATCGGCTGGCTGCTCTGGAAGCCACTGCCGCTGCACCTGCCGGTTGGGGTACGCATTACTGCTGATATAGCCGGCGCTCTGCTCTTCTTCCCCGCGCTGGCCTTATACTGGTGGGGATATCGCAGCCTGGGAGCCATGTTCACCGCCTCAACCAGCTTCGGCGTGCGTTTGATGGCCGATCACTGCCTGGTTTCCAGCGGGCCGTACCGCTTCGTGCGCCACCCGATGTACCTGGCGGTCATCCTGCTCGGGTTTGGCGGGTTGTTGCTCTACCGCACCTGGGCCATGTTGGTTTTCGCGTTGACGATGTTTGGATTAATCCTGCGTGCCCGGCGCGAAGAGCAGGTTCTGGCTGCCGAGTTCGGTGAACAGTGGCAAAATTACGCCAGGCAGGTGCCAGGCTGGTTTCCTCGCCTGCGCCGCTAGCAACAACTTCCCGGAAGTTCTGAACATCCGGGAAGTTATAGGTTAACCAGGCTTCGCCAGCTTCAACTTCAGGAATATCCATGGTGCCAGGAAGGTGAGCCACAGCGTCGCTGTGCCGTAGCGGATATAACGCAGCAGGTAGCCCAGGAGGGTTTCATCCGCCGCAAGCATGGCGAAGGCCAGGTCCAGTCCAAGGTAGAATGCCAAAACGCCGGCCATGCCCAGTAGATAGCGGCCAACCCGCTGTCCCACGCTGCCCGCCGTCTGGAAGCGGGCGAATCTCCGCATCAACGCATACCCAGTCACGGCCCCGAAGAAAGCCCCGGCCAGGGTGAAATAATGGGTAGGGGAGCGGGCTTCCCTGGAAAAACTCGCCCATTGCTCCGGATCGGGACTGCCGGCGATGCTGACCAATACCAGCAGGCCGACCAGGATCATGGCTGCCGAGATTGCAAACCCAAGAAGGATCTGCACACCCAGCCCCTGCGCCTGCCACCAGGCGCCGACCCTGGCTTCGCTTTTCAAGAAGGTGTAGATCACGATCCCACCGATCAGCCAGCCGAAGAGCACATCGTGCAAGAAGTGGACACCCAGGTACAAGCGAGATAAGGCGATGAAAAACACCAGGGATCCGCCCAGGATCGACAACCAATTCCTTTTCAATTGAAAGGCCAGGTAACCCCAAACCGCCAGCGAATCGCTGGAATGGGTCGAGGGGATGCCGTAGGATGTTTCCGTGGCCAGGCCTTTCACCTCGCCCAACCAGTACGGCCGCGGCTGGTGGAATAGCTGTTTAAACGCCATACCCAGAAAATCGGTGCTGACCAGGACCAGCAACAGCCGCATTCCCAGGCTGGAGTTCATCGTCCAGTAGATCAGAGGCACCAGCAACAGGTAAAACTCAACGCTCCCCAGGAAGGAGAAGAATTTCATTAACCCATCCAATCCCGGGCTCAAGGATTGCAGGGCGCGGATGATGATGAAACTGAATTCTTGTAATGCTTCCATCGTTCTCTCCTCGTTTAGTTGCATAGTTTAATTGTTTCATAGTCAGAAATTTGCTTCTAACGGCTGGTTTGCGCTGCTTATGTATTGCAAGCAGCTTTTGTAAAACGGCTGGAAAGGCTTCCAAAGTTCAGTTGGCGAAACTACGCCGGCTGTAGAACCGGTCTTTGCGAGCAGGACAAATCTCCACTCTCGAATCTCGCCTTCTTGCAAATAAACGCCGCAGGTGTGTGGTAACCACTTGAGTTATATAGGATTCTTCCCCAAAAATCAATAGCCAATTCCTGGTTTTTCAATTACTATTAACCAGGATAGGAGAAAAATCCAATGTCTTCAGATACCTTTGGCAACCTGACGGTCATCCTTGGCAGCCTGTGTGGGGGCTTATTTCTCGTCCTTTATATAGCCAGCCTGGTCTGGCTCTACCGCGACGCGCAGGCGCGCGGCAAGACCGGCTGCCTATGGGCGCTGATCGTCTTCTTCACCTGGCCTTTCGGATTGATCGCCTACTTTCTGCTGCGCGACCAGGAGGTAAAACTATAATCCACCATGCAAATCATTAAGGCTGAAATCACCCCGGTCGAAATTCACCTGCGCCAGCCAGTTCGCATGGCGCACCTGCCCGAAATCGACCGCGTAACGGCTGTGTTCCTGCGCCTGGAGACACGCAAGGGGGACAGCGCCTGGGGATGTGCTGTGGCTCTCCCACCCTTAACCGCCGACCGGCCGGCCGACGTGATTCGGGTTTGCCAGGATTGCGCCACTGCTGTAACGGACCTGCATCCCATGGATATCGAATATTCGCTGGCGCGACTTTCCCCCCTGGCGGAGGCTGCCCCATCTGCCTTATGCGCATTTGACTTGGCATTCCACGATCTTCTGGGCCTGGCGACCGGGCTGCCGCTTTACCGTTTGCTGGGCGGTTATCGCCAGCGCATCCAGACCTCCATCACCATTCCCCTTGCGCCGGTCGCAGAGAGCGTGGAAATGGCCCAGGCTCGCGCCCGACTCGGTTTCCGCATGCTGAAAGTCAAGGGAGGCCTCGATCCGGAGCAGGATGTACTCCGCGTGCAGGCGATCCACCGCGCCTTGCCAAACCACATCCTCCGCCTGGACGCGGATGGAGGCTACACCGTCCAGTCTGCTATCGAAGTCGCGCGTGCCTTGGCGGGGACGATCGAGATGCTCGAACAACCCACTCCTGCCGATGACCTAGAGGGGTTGCGTCAGGTGACCGTCAACAGCCCGCTGCCGGTCCTGGCGGATCAAAGCGCAGCGGGACCAGCCTCGGTGTTAAACCTGGCAGCCCATCGTGCCGCTAGCGGGGTGAGCGTAAAGGTTGCGACCTGCGGCGGCTTGCGCTGCGCCAGCCAGGTCGACGCCATTGCCCGCGCCGCTAGGATGGATACCATGGTCAGCTGCCTGATCGAACCGGCCTTGCTCATCTCGGCTGGGCTGAGTTTCGCCTTGAGCAGCCCCAATGTCCGCTATGGCGACCTGGATGGTCATCTCGACCTGCTCAACGACCCTTCCGTGGCAGGTTTTTCGCTGCAGGATGGCTGGCTGGTCGCTTCCGATACCCCGGGCTTGGGCTGTAAAGTCAAGCTGGCTTGATTCCTTGACTCAGCGTGTACGCTAAGGTATCCTTAAACAAAAATTGTTCCTTAAGGAGATCCCTCACTAATGAATAACCAAGAACTGGAATCCATTGCTCGCACGATCGTCTCACCAGGACGAGGCATCCTGGCTGCTGACGAAAGCTTCCCGACGATCAAGAAACGTTTCACCGCCATCAATATCGAATCGACTGAGGAGAACCGCCGCGCCTACCGCGAAATGCTCTTCACCACGCGCGGAGTCGAAGAGTTCGTCAGCGGGGTGATCCTGTTCGACGAGACCATCCGCCATGCAACCGCCGGTGGCACTCCCTTCACCAAACTCCTTTCAGACAAAGGCATCTTTCCTGGAATTAAGGTGGACAAGGGCACTGCAGACCTGGCTGGCTTCCCTGGCGAGAAGATCACCGAGGGTCTGGATGGATTGCGGCAACGCCTGGCGGAATATAGCCAACTGGGGGCAAAGTTCACCAAATGGAGGTCGGTGATCACCATCAGTGAGGGGACCCCTACACGTTACTGCCTGGACGCCAACGCCCTCGGCCTGGCACAGTTTGCCGCCCTGACTCAGGAAGCTGGCCTGGTGCCGATCGTCGAGCCCGAAGTGCTGATGGACGGCGATCACACCCTCGAACGCTGCGAAGAGGTGACCACAGCTACCCTGGAAGCAGTTTTTGCCACGCTTTACCGGGCCGGCGTATACCTGGAAGGCACCCTGCTTAAACCGAACATGGTCTTGTCCGGCAAATCCTGCCCGGTGCAAGCGGGCGTTGCACAGATCGCTGAAGCGACGATCCGCTGCCTCAAGCGGACGGTTCCCGCCGCCGTGCCAGGAATCGTCTTCCTCTCCGGTGGCCAGACTCCTGCCCAGGCTACGGAGAACCTCTCCGCCATGAACTCCATCGGCGGATTTCCATGGCAACTGAGCTTCTCCTATGGGCGCGCTTTGCAAGACGAGGCGATCAAGGCCTGGGCCGGGCAAGCTGCGAATGTTGTCGAAGCTCAAAAGCGATTTTATCGCCGATCCAAGATGAACGGCGCCGCGCGGTATGGCAAGTACACCAAAGATATGGAAGCAGTCCCCGCATAGATTTGAAATAAATGATGTTTAGGTCGAGTTGGTGCGAGTGCCAGACACTCGCACCAACTTTTATTTAAACCC
>DATDRM010000329.1:0-17132 GCA_035291705.1 Anaerolineales bacterium | reverse complement strand
CTTAGAACATGAAAAACTGACGAAATTCAATAAAGGAGGTGAACCGCAGAAGAGGATCAAGACGAAAGCGTAATGAAAAAACCGTATAAGTGAATAAGGAGGATAAATTCTATGTACCGCAAACAGATCGTCGTTTCAATTCTCTTGTTGACCAGCTTGCTGTTATCTGCCTGTGCAGGAGCAGCTGCAACGACCCAACCCCCCGCAGCTACCAGCGCTGGTGCAGAGCCAGCAGGGGGAGGTAAATTGGAGGTCTTTTCCTGGTGGACCTCGGGCGGCGAAGCAGCGGCGCTCGATGCCTTGTTCAATACCTTCAAGACCTACAACCCAACCGCTGAGATCATTAATGCCACGATTGCTGGTGGTGGCGGTAGCAATGCCAGAGCGGTCTTACAGACCCGGCTGGCAGGTGGCGATCCGCCGGATACCTGGCAGGTCCACCCTGGCTATGAGCTCTTGGGGCAGTATGTTGCCTCGGGTTACGTCGATCCAATCACCGATCTATATAAGAGTGAAGGCTGGGACAAAGTAATGCCGGCAGGCCTGGTCGAACAGATGACCAAGGACGGCCAGATCTACGGCGTGTTGGCCGGCGTCCACCGCGGCAATGGGCTTTGGTACAACAAGAAGGTTCTTGATGAACAGGGAATCACTATCGGCGAAACATTGAGTATTGACGAGTTCCTTGGAATTGCTAATCAACTCATCGCCGCCGATATAACCCCCTTGTGTGTGGGCGATAATGGTGTATGGGCCTCGGCGCAACTGTTCGAGAACACGCTGTTAGGCGTGATCGGCCCAGACAAGTATAAAGGCCTGTGGGATGGCTCTGTCTCCTTTGATTCTGCTGAAGTCAAGCAGGCCATGGAGACTTACGGCAATATGCTGGACTACCAGAACTCAGACCATAGCGCCCTATCGTGGGACCAGGCAATCCAGAAGTTGATGGAAGGCACCTGCGTTTTCAGCTCGATGGGCGACTGGGCTTACGGCGAGTTCGTGAAGGCTCAAAAGAAGGACAATGAGGACTTCGGCTGGGTCAGCCATCCGGGCACCGCCGGCAGCTTCATGGTGGTAGCAGATGGCTTTGTCATGGCGAAAAACGCGCCCAACAAAGACAACAATACCCTGTGGCTGAAAGCCATCGGCAGCAAAGAAGGTCAGGAAGCCTTCAACCCACTGAAGGGTTCCATCCCTGCCCGCACCGATGTGGACCGTGCCAAATTTGGACCGTACCACAACTGGTCGATGGATTCCTTTGCCAAGGACACCTTGGTCCCCACCGTGGTGCACGGCTCGGCCGCCCCGGCTGACTTCCAGCAGGCGCTGAATGATGCCGTCACTACCTTCATTGTTGACAAGAATGTGGATGCCTTTGCCGCAGCGCTGGTTAAGGCCGCCCAGGCTTCGGGCTTCGCTAAATAGGTTTCTATCTCTTGATGGGAGGGCGTGTAAGATTACACGCTCTCCCAATTCTCATGGGAAGGTGTCCTATGTCCACGTCTGAGCTGGTCAAGACCCAAAAAGACGCATCTACCGTGTCGCCGCCCCGGTCGAAGCGTCCTTGGCTGTCGGAGCGATTGCAATCCTTCCTGTTACTGCTCCCCTCCTTCATTGCTACCGGAATCTTCGTTTATGGTTTCATCAGTTTTACAATTTACATTTCTCTCTCCAACTGGCGTACGCTGGTAAGAGATATGAGCCTCAGGCAACCCCTGCTCGCCAATTACGCCGACCTGTTTGCTATGCCACGCTGGCAGGCCGATCTGCGCAATACCGTGGTTTTCACTATCTTTTTTATGGGAATTTCCCTCGGCGTTGGCCTGGGGCTGGCGATTTTGTTGGACCGAAAGTTGTTTGCAGGCACTGTTCTACGCAATGTTTTCCTGTTTCCTTATGCGCTCTCCTTTGTGGTCTGTGGCGTAGCCTGGCGCTGGATATTTAACCCAGAAGCTGGTGTAAATATTCTCTTCAATCTCTTAGGGATCAATCCTCTGCTGGCAGCAGTCGGAGTCGGACCTCTCCAACCCGGGTGGGCGACCGATCCGACCATTCTGCTCAAAGTGAATGACGCCCTGGCCTTGATCTGGCCCGCCGCCGGAAAACTCCAGGTGCAATTTGGAGTGCCGGTGGCGATGATCCCGGTCGCGATCGCGGCCAGCTGGCAGCTCTCCGGATTTGTGATGGCCATGTATATCGGGGGCATGGCGACCATTCCGGAGGAAGTCCGCGAGGCTGCCCGGATCGACGGAGCAACTGAGTGGCAGGTTTACCGGCGGGTGCTCATCCCGATGCTCGCTCCTGTGACTATCTCCCTGGCAGTTCTTCTATTGCACACCTCGCTCAAAATCTTCGATCT
This sequence comes from Anaerolineales bacterium, assembly GCA_035291705.1. Lineage (GTDB taxonomy): Bacteria > Chloroflexota > Anaerolineae > Anaerolineales > UBA4823 > DATDRM01. Next base: position 14,773 of record DATDRM010000329.1, on the reverse strand, counting down.
GGTTTACACCATGACCGGCACTGGGCCAGGTTTCGCCACCGATGTACCTGCCATCTTTGTCTTTGAGATGATGTTCAAGGCGACCCGTTACAACCTGGCCTCGGCGGGTGCGATTTTCATGCTAATTGCGGTTGGCGTTGTGATTATTCCATATCTAACAAGTTCTCTCAGGAAGGGATGACAAAATGGTTGCCAGGCAGAACACGATCCCGAGAAAACCAGTAGCGTCCAGAATAGGCCACATTCTGCTCTGGTTGGTGTTGATACTGGCCTTCCTTTTCTACCTTATGCCAATTTATGTGATGGTCGTCAACGGTTTCAAAGAGGCTGCCAATGTGAGCCTTTCGACCATGTGGAGTTTCCCCGATAACATCCAGAGCGGTGGTTTTGCCGAAGCGGCCAGGAAATTGTGGCCAAACATGCAGAACAGTTTAATAATGGTAATTCCAGCTACGATCATATCCTCTTTCCTGGGCGCGCTCAACGGCTATCTCCTGTCTAAATGGAAATTCCCCGGCGCTGATGTCCTGTTTACCATTATGCTGTTTGGGTTTTTCATTCCATATCAGGCTGTTCTCCTCCCATTGGTGCGCTTTTTACAAACTATCCACCTGTACGGCACTATCCCTGGCCTGATTCTTTGTCATGTTGTATATGGTCTGCCGATCACCACATTGATGTTTCGCAATTACTTCGCCGGCGTACCGACAGAACTCATCGAAGCCGCGGGTGTGGATGGCGCTGGCATGTTGACCATCTTCTGGAAAGTCATGCTGCCCCTGTCTGTTCCCGCTTTTATTGTGGTAGGGATCTTCCAGTTCACGAACATCTGGAATGATTTCCTGTTTGGCGTCACAGTGGTCCCGAATCCCGCCTCGCAACCGGTGACGATTGCGTTAAATAACCTCTCCGGTTCTTTCTCGGTGGATTGGAACGTGGTGATGGCTGGCGCAGTGATCGCTGCCTTGCCGACTGCGTTGGTCTATATCTTTTTAGGTCGTTATTTCGTGCGTGGCCTGCTGGCTGGCTCCGTGAAAGGATAGCAGGATGGACCATCAGCACAGCTATGATTTGGTCATTATTGGAACAGGGATGGGAGGTAGCACGCTGGCTTATGCGCTTCGCAACAGCGGCGCCCGCATCCTGCTGGTCGAACGCGGCGATTACCTGCCTCAAGAACCAGAAAACTGGAGTCCTAGAGATGTATTTAAACTGAAGCGCTATAAACCCAAAGAAATGTGGCAGGATTCCAATGGCCGAACATTCCTTCCGGGCGTTCACTATTTTGTCGGTGGGAATACCAAGGTGTATGGTGCCGCGCTGCCTCGCTTTCGCCGCCAGGATTTCGAGGCCGTTGAGCATGAAGGCGGGACTTCCCCCTCCTGGCCAATCCGTTATAGCGACCTGGAGCCCTATTACGCTGCCGCCGAGGAAATCTATTTCGTTCATGGTCAGGTTGATAGCGATCCTTCCAGCCCGACCCGTTCGAGCCTGTTTCCATATCCACCGGTGCCCCACGAACCCTATATCGAGGATCTCTGCGGCCGGCTCCGAGAGCAAGGATTACATCCTTTCTTGCTGCCCATGGGGATCGACTTGCACGCTGGCGGGCGCTGCATCCGCTGCAAAACCTGCGACGGCTTTCCCTGCCAGGTCTTAGCCAAATCAGATGCCGACGTGTGCGCTGTCCGGCCGGCGTTGGAGGATCCGAATATCCAGCTCTGGACAAACACCTACGCCCGCCGGTTGATTACGGATACCTCCGGAAAACGAGTGATTGCTGTAGAAGTCGAGCGGGATGGTGAAAGCATCGAATTGTATGCCCAAATTTTTGTTGTGGCATGTGGTGCGGTGAATTCGGCCGCTCTGTTGCTTCGATCGGCAAACGGTGATCATCCGAATGGTCTGGCGAACTCATCGGGCCAGGTGGGCCGCAATTATTTGGTCCATAATAACTCCGCCTTGATGGCAGTTGACCCACGCCGGCGCAATCCGACTATATTCCAGAAAACGATGGCCGTTAATGATTATTACTTTCGAGGGCTGGATTGGCCGTATCCTTTAGGTAATCTGCAGATGCTCGGCAAGCTCCAGGCTGGCATGCTTACCGCTGCCAAACCCTTGGTGCCAGCGGGGATCTTGCGGAGCATGACCGATCACTCTGTGGAGTGGTGGGTAATGTCCGAAGATCTTCCTGATCCTGAAAACTGCATTACTCTGGATGCCAGGGGGACCATCCAGGTCAATTGGAAACCCAATAACCGCCTTACCCATGAAAAATTAATCCGGGTTGCCAGCCGCATGATGCGGGCTGCCGGTTATCCCCTGATCCTGGTTCAACGCATGGGCATTGACACGAACTCACATCAGTGCGGCACCCTGCGCTTCGGCGACGATCCCGCGCAAGCCGTCTTGGATCCTTTTTGCAAAGCTTATGATCTGGATAACCTGTATGCAGTCGATTCGTCATTTTTCCCGTCTTCGGCAGCGATGAACCCCGCCTTGACCATTGCCGCCCAGGCTCTGCGCGTCGCAGACCATTTGTTGGACAGACAAGGACATCGTCTAGAGGAGACGGGTGGGACCACATCCATGCCTCTGTATGATGTGCAGGAGTAAAAACATGTACCAGCGTTACCACCTATCTCACGCGGATGCCCTAAAAATGATCACTTCCATCCAAGCCAAATTAGAGCAGGAGAAAAAAGGCGCTGCCATCGCCGTCACAGATGCACAGGGCGAGCTGCTTGCCTTCCTGCGTACCGATGGCTGTAAATTGCCCTCCATCCTGATCGCCATCAATAAAGCTTACACTGCAGCCCGACAGCAAGAAGAATCTTATGCGATTGGTGAATCCTCGCGCAGCCAGGGGTTTCCAATGACAAACTTCGGTGATCTGCGCTACACTGCCTGGGGTGGAGGCATCCCTATCTTCCATCATGGCCAGGTAATCGGTGCAGTGGGCGTCAGCGGGCTACCTGAAACCGAGAATATGGAATTGGCTCTCATGGCTGCCAGGTTGGTTGCTGAAAACTGGTCGGGCTTGAAGTGAATCTCTTCTTCGGATGGAATCTCAGACCAAAGATGGAGGCAGATGATGGAACCCTTGGTTGTGGGAGTTGATTTAGGCGGCACAAAAATCGAATTAGGTTTAATTGACCCGCAGAACAAGATTCTAGCCAGGACAAAAATCCCAACCAAGGCCGATGAAGGTCCTGAGGCGGCGGTCGAACGGATAGCCGGCGTCGTGGACGAATTTGGGGATCGCCTGTCTGGTGGCGAAAGGATTGCTGCACTTGGGATCTGTTGTCCCGGGCCTTTGGACCACGAAGCCGGGGTATTGATCAACCCGACCAACCTCCCCAAGTTTTATAATATACCCCTCCGGCAGATGCTCGCAGATCGACTGAACATCCCGGTGAGCATGGAACATGACGCCAAGGCCGCCGGGCTTGGCGAATATTACTTTGGCGCTGGGCGAGATGTGCAAAGTATGGTATTTACTGTGATCGGCACCGGTGTCGGTTCGGCTATCATCCTGGACGGCCAGTTAATTCGAGGAGTTAAGAATTTCGCCGGGGAAGTGGGACACACCACCGTGGATCGCTATGGTGAGCCCTGCCCTTGCGGCTCACGGGGTTGCCTGGATACCTATACCAGCGGTCCCTGGCTGGCGCGCCGCTACAAGCGGCTTCTGGAACGAGAAACACAAGCCGAACTGTTGGAATCCGAGGCTCCGATCACGGGTGAAACCGTGGCTTGCCTGGCCAGGGATGGAGATCCCCTTGCAGCGCAAATTATGACCGAAGCCGGCGAAGCCTTAGGGATCGCAGTTGCGACCATGGCGATGATCCTCGATATTGAGCTATATGTTTTTGGGGGCAGCGTCCCGAAATGCGGCGATACGCTGCTGGAGCCAGCCCGGAAGATAGTGCCCAAATATTCTTTTCGGACTGTTGGCCCGCGGGTGCGCCTGGAAGTAACCCAACTTGGCGACGACGGCCCGATTCTTGGCTGCGCCTGGCTGGCCCGCCAGGTATATCGATTGCATTCTGGCGGGCTCACCGCCCTTGAGCAGCGTTGAAGAAAGACCGAAGGGGCTTCATGGCCTCTTTGCGTGGCTGGATCCGTCGGAAAAATAGGTATGAATACGATTCTTCTGGGCGCTGATATCGGCGGGACGAAGACCCGGGTTCTCATCGCCGACGGAACCGGGCGCACGTTGGGCAGTGGCGGGGCTGGCCCGGGCAACCACGAGATTGTCGGTTATGAAGGCATGGCCCGGGCGATCCGCGCCGCCGTCAGTCAGGCCCTGCAAGCCGCCGGGTTGAAGCTGGAGGATGTGTCAGCGGCTGGGCTGGGTGTGGCAGGTTACGATTGGCCTTCTCAACGCCAACCAGTACTGGATGTACTGGTTGAGCTGGATATCAGCATGCCGCTCGAACTTGTCAACGATGCGATCTTGGGGCTCTTGGCGGGCTCGCGCGAAGGCTGGGGATTGGCAGTGGTCGCCGGCACCCGCTGCAATTGTTGGGGCTGGGACTCCACCCGCCAGCGCGTGGGCCACGTGACCGGGGGAGGCTGGATGATGGGCGAGCACGCCGGAGGCACCGAGCTGGTGCAGAAGGCGATCCAGGCCATAGCTTATGAGTGGACCCGCCGCGGCCCGGCCACGGCCCTGTCGTCGCTCTTTGTGGCCTACGCCGGCGCTCCCAATCTGGAACACCTGCTCGAAGGGCTGATGGTCGGCAAATATCGCCTGGACCCTTCGGCTGCCCCACTGGTCTTTCGCGCCGCGGCCGGCGGCGACCCCGTGGCAGATGGTCTGGTGCGTTGGGCCGGCCGGGAGCTGGGTGAGCTGGCCAGTGCCGTGAGCCGCCAGCTGGGATTTGAGCAGCTGACCTTTGATGTGGTCCAGGTGGGCAGCCTGTGGGAAGGCAGCTCGCTGCTGGCCGAGTCGATGCTCTCCGTGCTGCATGCCTGCGCCCCTGGCGCCCGCCTGGTGCGGCCCACCGCCCCACCCGTCAACGGAGCCATCCAACTTGCCCGCCAGGTGGCGGTGCGGGCGGGGTTTCCGGTCTCGTTCTCCAGTGGATGAGAGTCAGCCGCAAAAAAAGAAATTTCCTATTGGGCCAAATGATGAGGTGACCTTGAATGTCCCCTTTTATAACCATCAAAGGCAGTACTTGAGCATAAAAGACGAGATTGACGCCAACATCCAGGCGGTCCTGATGAGCGGGCAGTATATCTTGGGGCCAATGCTGGAGCAGTTCGAGGGCGAGCTGGCCGCATATGCCGGGACGCAGTACGCGATTGGCGTCGGCAATTGCACGGATGCGCTCTGGCTTACCTTCATGACGCTTGGCCTGGGACCGGGCGATGAGCTGATCACTAACGCCAATACCTTTTTCGCTACCGCTTCCGCTATGTGGATTGCGGGCTGCACCTCGGTGCTGGTCGACTGTGACCCTCAGACCCGCTGCATAGATCCGGGTGCGGTTCAAAAAGCGATCACCAACCGCACCCGGGCGATCGTGCCCGTTCATTTGTACGGGCAGTGCGCCGCGATGGATGAGATTCGAAAAATTGCCGATGAATATGGCCTGTTTGTCGTGGAGGACAATGCCCAGGCCGTCGATGCTCATGGGGACACTTTCAAGACCGGGGAGCTCTCCGACGCCGTCTGCTACAGCTTCATCGCCAACAAAAACCTGGGCACCTTTGGGGATGGAGGGGCCGTCTGCACCAACCGCCCGGAGCTCAATGACCGAATCCGGAAGCTGCGCAACCACGGCTCCAGTCAGCGCAATGTACACAGCTTCGGCTTCAACAGTCGTTTGGATGACCTGCATGCTGGTATTCTCAGCGCCAAGCTCAAACACATTCCCGCCTTGAGTGACCGCCGGATTGAGATCGCCGGGAAATATACTGCCGGCTTGGCGGATTGCGATTTCATCCAGCTCCCCTACGTCCGCCCGGGCTACCGGCATGTATTCCATCTGTATGAGATCGAAACGATCGATCCCGCCGATCGAGACCACATGTTGGATTACCTGGCCCGCTGTGGTGTAGAGGCAAAGTCCCATTATTCAATCGCCATTCACCAGCAGGACGGCTTTCCCTGGGGCAAGGCTGCCCGCCTGGCCGGCCCGCTGGTCAACGCCGAGAAGAACGCCGCCTCCTGCATATCTCTGCCGCTGTACCCGGAGCTGAGGGAGGAGGAAATTCAATATACGCTTCAGACCATGCGCGGCTGGCCTGGGGAGCGCTAACAAAGCCCTGCTCTTTTTGCGTTCGGATAGTGGCTAAATTAGCAGAGCCATGCAAACCATAAGGAGGATTATTTAAGATGCTACCCAAAGAAGGAGTTCGCACGATCGAACAAGTATCTGCGATGATTGAGGAACAAGAGCTTACCAAAGAAGAATTGATGACGATGCTCCGGCAGATCATGGAGATTCGCGCCCTGGAGGACAATATATCCGACCTGCTGAACAAGGCGGTCTTGAGAGGCGCATCTCACCTGTATGCCGGCCAAGAAGCTGTGGCCGTTGGGGCGATCTCAGCCTTGCGCGATGATGACCTGATCACCAGCACCCATCGCGGTCATGGTCACGCCCATGCACATGGGGATAAAGTCGCCAGTACACCCGAAGCCAAGCAATCTCATTACAACAAGATGATGGCTGAAGTGCTCGGCCGCTCGAGTGGGTACTGCAAAGGGAAAGGCGGCTCGATGCATATTGCGGATGTCAAGCACGGGAACCTGGGCGCCACTGGCATCGTAGGCGGCAACCTCCCGGTTGCAGTCGGGGCTGCTTTGGCTCAGAAGCTCCAGGCCACCGAAAAGGTCGTCTTGTGCTTTTTCGGCGACGGCGCTGCGAACGAAGGTACCTTCCATGAATCCTTGAATATGGCCAGCTTATGGGACTTACCGGTGGTCTTCATCGCCGAGAACAATATGTATGGCATGTCGGTGCCATGGGCCAAGGCTTCCAAGTTGCCCGATATCGCCTATCGCGCCTCTGCTTACGGCATTCCGGGTGAAGTTGTGGATGGGATGGATGCGCTCTCAATGCGCCGTGCAGTGACGCGGGCGATCGAGCGCGCCAGAAGTGGCGCAGGCCCAACCCTGATCGAAGCGAAGACGTACCGGTATTACGGGCACTCGCACTCCGACCCGCGCGCCTACCGCACCCGCGAAGAAGAAGCTCACTGGCGAGAACGCGACCCTATTAAAGTCCTCAAGGGGAGCATGATCGCGGTCAAGATGCTGGATGAAGCCGAGTTCGAAACCTTGGGACAGTCTGTGAAAGCGAAACTCGACCAAGCTATGCTGTATAGCGAAGCATCGCCTGAACCAGACCCAAAGGAATTGACCACGAATGTTTTCGCTCCGTCCAGGTTTACACCCCATGATTACGAAAACGACCGGCGTCTGCGCCAGGCGATCCGTAGCGGCTCGGTCAAGCGAGTCATCTCGTACTCGCAGGCCCTGGTGGAGGCGATGCGTGAGGAGATGTTGCGGGATGAGCGAGTCTTCATCATTGGCGAAGACGTGGGATTGTATGGTGGGGCTTACGGCGCGACCCGCGGTTTGTTCCAGGAATTTGGCGAATGGCGTGTCATTGATTCGCCCATCTCCGAAGCAACTATCGGGGGCGCCGCGGTCGGAGCTGCCATGGCTGGGATGCGCCCAGTGGCGGAGATCATGTACGTCGATTTCACGCCCCTGGCAATGGACCAGATCGCCAACCAGGGCGGCAAAAACCGCTATATGTTCGGCGGAGAGACGACCGTCCCAATGGTCATTCGCACCGAAGGCGGAGCTGGACGTGGGATTGCCGCTCATCATTCGCAGAGCCTGGAATCACTCTGGACCCACTTCCCTGGGATTTACGTGGTCATGCCCGCTACACCCTACGACACCAAAGGCCTGCTCAAAGCCGCCATCCGTGATGATAATCCGGTGATGTTCATTGAGCACAAGATGCTGTATGGTCAAAAAGGGCCTGTTCCCGAAGAAGATTATATTATTCCCTTTGGGGAGGCGGATATCAAGCGAGAAGGCAAGGATATTACCCTGGTAGCCTACTCACGGATGGTATTGAAAGCCCTGGAAGCAGCTCAAATCCTGGAAAAAGACGGCATTGACGTCGAGGTGATCGACCTGCGGACGCTCAAACCGCTGGATATAGATACGGTCATCCTCTCCGTCAAGAAGACGGGCCGCTTTGTAGGTGCTACCGAGGCCTATGAGAACACCAGCTTCATCAACGAAGTGATGGCCCAAGTGAATGACCAGGCCTTCGATTGGCTGGACGCGCCGATGGTTCGGGTAGCGGCTGCCAATGTGCCGGTCCCACGCGCCGAAATCTTGGAAGATCTGGCGATTCCTAACGTTAACCGGATAGTTGAAGCCTGCCGAAAGGTGGTGAGCTGATGGCTGTCGAGTTCTTTATCCCAAAGCTCGGGCAAACTGTTGAGGAAGTAACCATCGTTAATTGGCTGGTCGAAGACGGGGCCAAAGTGGAACAGGGCCAACCGGTCCTGGAAGTGGAAACCGATAAGACTGTATTCCCGCTGGAAGCCACGGCTGGCGGCTATCTCCACCGCGGCCCTTTCAAGGAGGGGGATATCGTTCCCGTGGTGACGACCGTGGCGATTATTGGCGAACCCAATGACCGGTTCATGGTGAAGGGTGAAGGGGCAATCGCATCGGTTGCCCAGGTCGAGCAGCCAGTCGCTGTATACGAAGCTCCCCCAACGGGTGCCAGCCAGGTTGGCCTCTCAGGAGCGGTGCAGGTCGATCGGTTGATCATCTCGCCGCGCGCCAGGAAGCTGGCAAGCGAGAAGAAAGTCGATTTAAGCCGGCTGACCCCTACCGGCGGAAATGGGGTGCGGATCGTGGAGCGCGATGTACTGGCCTACCTGGACCAACTCCCCAAGGTCAGCCCATTGGCGCACAAGGTCGCCGCCGAAGCGCAGGTAGACCTTGAATCCCTGGTTGGAACTGGCCCAGGCGGGCGGATTATGAAGACAGATGTGGAGCGCAGTCTTCGCGCCGGGCCTCCCGTTCTTATACCTGAATCACTCCCGCCACTGGGAGAGATGGAGGTGGTTGAGCGCATCCCGCTCAGCGGCATACGCGGGATCATTGCTGAACGCATGGGCGTCAGCGTTCATACCACCGCTCGCGTGACCCTGGTGATGGAGGTGGACGCCACCGAATTTGTAACCATGCGTGAGCGCATCAAGGCCCGTGTCGCCGAGGAATGGGGCTTTGCTCCTGGTTATAACGATCTGCTTGCCAAGATCGTCGCCTCCGCCCTGCGCAAATTCCCCTACATGAACGCCCGTCTGACTGACGACGCCATCGAATACCTGAGACCGATCAACCTCGGCATGGCCACGGATACTGAGCGCGGCCTGCTCGTGCCAGTGATCCGGGATGCCGATCAGAAGAGCCTGCGCCAGTTCGGCCTGGAGTTCCGCCAACTTGTCGAACGGGCCCGCAACCGCAAGTCTCTGCCGGATGATCTGACGGGCGGCACATTTACCATCACCAGCCTGGGCGCTTTTGGGGTGGATGCTTTTACGCCGGTGATTAACCTGCCGGAAGCAGCCATCTTAGGGGTGGGCAGGATTGCCCCTAAAGTCGTCCCCTGGGAAGGTCAGCCTGTGGTGCGCACGATGTGCACGCTCTCACTCGTCTTCGACCACCGTCTAGTGGATGGCGCCCCCGCAGCTCGTTTCTTTGGATACATCAAGGATCTGATCGAGGAACCGTATTTGTTGGTCAGCGCACTCCAGGAATCGTTCACCACCATGCTGAGCCAGCCAGCCGCTAAATCCTAAGATTCCCCCATATCACTGCTCGATTCTGCTGATTGACAAAGTAAAAAAGCATGTTATAATTTAGTTTGTTGGTGCAACCAATTAATGGGGGCAAGCTGGATTATCGGTAACTGAATTAAAACGTATTCCTGTTCTTTGCGGCGAATTAACCTTCGGTAAGCGATGCGTTACTTGCACGGCCAGATATCAGACCATTTTGAGGTCAGACTAATAGCGTGACAGGGCAGGTTCGTTCAGGACAATATCGCTTCCGCACGGGGGATCAGGCGCTCGTGCGCCAGATCAACCTGTCGGTGATCATGCACCAGCTGCGTGAGAACGCCCCCATCTCGCGCGCCGCGCTGGCTGACATTACCGGCTTAAACAAGACCACCGTCTCCAGCCTGGTGCGCGAATTGATCGAGCGCCAGTTCGTGCGCGAAGTCGGCTTCGAGACGCCGGGAGGCGGGCGCAGCGCCGGCCGGCTGGCGATGATGCTCACGCTGGACCCAGCGGCCGGTTATATCGTCAGCGCCGAGATCGGCGTCGACTTTCTGCTGGTGATCTGCACCGACTTTGCCCCGCAGGTGATCTGGCGCTGCAAAGAGCCTATTAACCCGGATATGGGCCAGCAAGCGATCTTTGATCGCCTGCTGGCTCTTTTGCACCAGGCGGTGGCTGTTGGGTGCGAGACCTGTAACACGCTATTGGGTGTCGCGGTCGGTGTGCCCGGCCTGGTCGAGCAAGCCAGTGGCACCCTGTTATTTGCTCCTAACCTGCGCTGGGAAAACGTGCCGCTGCGTCCCCCCCTGGAGGAATTTGTCAACGCTCCCCTGGTGGTGGATAATGAAGCCAACATGGCCGCGCTTGGGGAGCACTACTTTGGCGCCGCGCAGGGTTACGACGATGTGCTTTACATCAGCGCCGGAGTCGGCCTTGGGGGCGGCTTCGTGCACGGTGGCCGCATCTACGGTGGCGTGAGCGGCTTTGGCGCCGAGGTCGGCCACATGACCATGGACCCCGAAGGGGAGCTGTGCAACTGCGGCAACCGCGGCTGTTGGGAGACACAGGTCAGCCAGCGCGCCCTGTTCCGTTATCTCCGCCGCGCCGTCGGACAGGGGCGCCCCAGCCGGCTGATAGAAATGACTGAAGACAATCTGGGACAGCTGACCGTCCCGATCGTAGTTGAAGCCGCCCGCGCCGGTGACTCTCTGGCGCTGGAAGCGCTGGATGTCTTGGGTCATCACCTGGGGATCGGCGTCGCCTCCCTGGTCAACGCCCTGAATCCACAGCTGGTCGTCTTTGGCGGCATCTTAAGCCTGGCAGGTGAGTTCCTGCTGCCGGTCGTGGAAGCTGAATTGGGGCGGCGCGCCCTGCGCTGGAACCGCGACGCGGCCCAGGTCGAGCTCGCTCGCCATGGATTTGACGCCTGTGTCATGGGTGGGGTAGCCAGGGTCTTCCAGACTATCCTGGCAGAACCGGATACCCTTAGAAGAGAAACAGCTTGGGCAATGGCCACGGCTAACGCATAGCCTATTATGAGCTCCGATTAAATTAGAAAGGAGGTGAGCAAAGCGAAAAAGTGAGCCTGCGAAATCAGAATTTACCCAATCCAATCAAATCTATTAACCAATTACGAAGGAGAAGACTACCATGTGGAAAAAAGTTTTATTGGCGGTGATCGTGACCTTTGCGCTCGTCCTGTCAGCCTGCGCGCCCGCCGCGCCGACCGAAGCTCCGCCCCCCGCGGAGACTGAAGCTCCGCCCCCTGCGGAGACCGAAGCTCCGCCCCCAGCGGAGACTGAAGCCCCGCCTCCCCCAGCAGGGGTTACGGAGCTGAGCATCCTCTGGGCGCAGTGGGACCCGGCCAACTATCTGCAGCAAGTAGCCGATATGTACTTCGATGAGACCGGCATCAAGGTGACTGTAGTACAGGAGCCTTGGGGCTCGTTCTATGACCGCTTCTCGACCGAAATGGCGGCCAAGGGCGACGCCTGGGACATGGTCGTCGGTGACAGCCAGTGGCTGGGCCAGGGCGCTACCTCCGGCTGGTATATTGACCTGACCGACTTCATGGCCAGCAAGGGCATCTCCGACTCTGTCACCGAAGCCACCCTGACGTACTATGGGGAGTACCCGACCGGCTCTGGCACGTACTATGCCTTCCCGACCGAGGGTGACGCTGACGGCTGGTCCTACCGCAAAGACCTGTTCGAGAACCCCGACGAGATGGCGGCCTTCAAAGCGGAATACGGCTATGACCTGGCAGTTCCCAAGACTTACGCGGAGCTCAAGGATATCGCCGATTTCTTCACCCGCCCGGACGCCGGCCTGTACGGCGTGGCGATTTACACCCAGAAGGACTACGACGCTATCACCATGGGCGTGGAGAACACCATGTTCAGCTGGGGCGCCGACTGGAAAGACCCGGCTACCAACGCAGTCATGGACATCGTCAACTCTCCCGAGGCCGTGGAATCGCTGCAGTTCTACCGCGACCTGTACGCCTGCTGCCAGTATCCCGGTGGGAGCAACGCCTTCTTCACCGAGACCAACGACGCTATGATCAGCGGCCAGGCAGCCATGTCGATGAACTACTTTGCCTTCTTCCCGGCGCTGGTCAACCAGGGAGCCAACCCCAACTTCTACGATAAGGTGGGTTTCTTCCCCAACCCGGCTGGGCCGACCGGCAAGCAGCACGCCGCCTTGGGAGGCCAGGGCGTGAGCGTCGTGGCCTACATCAGCCCCGAGCGCCAGGAAGCCGCCAAGGCCTTCATCGAGTGGTTCGCCAAGGAAGATGTACAGACCGAGTGGGCCAAGCTGGGCGGCTACACCTGCAACAAGAACGTGCTCGCCTCGGACACCTTCCTCAACGCCACACCGTTCAACCCGGCCTTCGCCACGACGATGGGTTTCGTCATGGACTTCTGGAACATCCCAGAGTATGGCCAGCTGCTCGAAGTGACCCAACGCGAGTTCAGCAAGTTCGTCGTTGAGGGCACCGGCACGGCTCAGGAGGCGATGGACACTATCGCCACGGAGCACGACAAGATCCTTAAAGCCGCCGGGTACATTAAATAGTCCCCGGATCCTTTGCAAGTCAATCCCGTGGGGAGGCGGCGAGAACCGCCTCCCCAAACCCCGGAAACCTTCCCGGAACAGTCGTGTCATTCCGAGCCGCGTTCTTGGCGGCGAGGAATCCCTGAAACGTATGTTTTTTTTGCCCTGTCAAGGGCGTGACGGAATGTCCCATTAGGGATTCCTCACTGCGTTCGGAATGACACTTCGCAGCGGTATGCAATTCTGGAGGGAACAATTGAGCACAACCAGCCTGAGTTCTCATTCGCAACCTCGTCAACGCCATCTCAGCGACCGGTCGATCATCAACCTCTTCATCTGGCCGACCCTGGTGCTGCTGATCCTGATGAACGTCTTCCCGCTGTTCTACAGCCTTTTCCTGAGCTTCACGAACTATTCGGCCATCGCTCACAAGGCGCCAGTGTGGATCGGTTTTAAGAATTTTGCCGACCTGCTCAACGACGAACAGATGTGGAAATACTTCGCCACCACAGGCAAGTACGCCCTGGTCTCTGTCGGTTTGCAGACCCTGTTTGGCTTCGGTCTGGCCATGCTGCTGCACGAGAAGTTCAAAGGCAGTGGCCTGATCACCACCCTGATCCTGATCCCGATGATGATCTCGCCCGTGGTGGTCGGCCTGTTCTGGAAGCTGATGTATAACCCGACCTTCGGTTATTTTAATTACTTGATCGGATTTACCAATCCGATCAAAGGGCCGGATATGCTGGCCAGCAGCTTTGCCCGCCATAGTGTGCCTGGCCTGGCGCTGTGGGCGGTCGTGCTGGTGGACGTGTGGATGTGGACGCCCTTCGTGATGCTGCTGGTGCTATCCGGCCTGAAGGCCATCCCGGATTACCTCTACGAGGCGGCTGCCATCGACCGGGCCAGCTCCTGGTTCCAGTTCTGGCGCATCACCGTGCCTCAGGTTACACCCCTCCTGCTGATCGCCATCCTCTTCCGCACCATTGAGGCTTTTAAATCCTTCGACCTGGTGATGGGCATGACCGGCGGCGGCCCGGGCGACCAGACCGAGCTGATCGCCGTCAACCTCTACCGCCAAGCCTTCCAGGGCCAATGGCAGACGGGGAGGTCGAGCGCCCTGGCCTATATTATTCTGATCATTATCATCGCCGTCAGCAATCTTTACATCCTCTATCTCAACCGCATGCGCGGGGAGGCGTGATCTATGGCTAATTTCGAGCAAACCGGTCCCGGCAAGCCTGTCCTGGAAGCCACTCGCGTGGATAAAGTCACTCCGGGTTACCGGCTGGGGCATAACCTGCGCGCCTTGATTGTCGTCCTCCTGGCCATTGTTGGTCTGATCCCGGTCTTCGTAATAGTCATCACCGCCTTCAAGACCCGCCCGGACGCCATTCACGTCCCGCCTAAACTCATCTTCACGCCATCCCTGGAAGGTCTGGTCTTCTTGTTCACCGAGCGCGCGTCGGCCTCGCCGTCCAGGTTAGAGGAATTGAAAAAAGCTGCCGAAGAGGTTCAGCTCGGCCTGGTCGATCGCATCGCGCTAAATGCCGGCCAGGAGATCACCGGGCCAAGCGATTACGTTTTCCGCCTGAGGAATTCGCTGATCATCGCCGGCATTTCGACCCTCCTCTCTGTGGTCCTGGCCATTTTTTCCGCCTATGCTTTCAGCCGCTACGGCGTAAAAGGCAAGGGTGACCTGCTCTTTTTCATCCTCAGCACGCGCATGCTGCCCGCTGTGGTGGTCACCGTCCCGCTCTTCTTGATGTACACGCAGCTCAAACTGCACGACACCCATCTTGGGATGATCCTCCTCTACACCGTGTTTAACCTCTCGCTGGCGGTGTGGTTGATGAAAGGTTTCTTCGATGAGATCCCG
>DATDRM010000328.1:0-9599 GCA_035291705.1 Anaerolineales bacterium | reverse complement strand
CTGAGACATAGGTGCAGCAGCCTGTTGCTCTCCATTTCTTCTGAGAGTGCCTCAATACCAACACCTTATCCTGGTTTTCATCCCCTGCCACATCGAACCGGACATGAGGTTTGCCCTCATCCGGCTCTCCGACAACCTTCTCCCTGGAGTATTCAAGACATCCATTGTCCCGGCTTTGCATAACCTGCCACGTCAGGCCAGACAGCTACATTTCTGTCTCTTGGCTCTCAAGTATAGTCTGCGCTAGAGTTCTCGTGATTTGTCTTGTGGTGTGATTGGCCTCTCGGCATGCACCGTCACTTACCTTTTCCGCTAGACTTGGTTGAAGTAGAGGCCCTTCTCTCTCATCGAGTTCTGTTGTCTCGACGGTCATCAGTACTATGACCTCCTCCGACTTCTCACCCGGCTTCCTCCTGGATTTCGCTTCACCAGCTTATACCAGTCGTTACGACGGATGTGGGCTGCCGACCGGATGAGACCTCTCCTGTTCCATCGCCTACTTTCACAGCATCCCGCTCTCCCTACGCCGGAGGGTTCTTGGCGGTTGCATGCCCAGGTTCTTCGCCGCTTCCCTGGCCTTCGCCATGCGTGAAAGGCTCGGCTCCCTCTTGTTCCCCTTTCGGGGCTAACATTTCGGCGCTGCAAGATTCACGTTATGTTACGGGCTGCTGTTTTGCTCCCCTTTCTCAGGGGGTTACAACGCTTCAGCACAGCCAGTCACCCAGCTGCACCGGTTGCCTGCTACCTGGCTGCCTGACCATTACCAGGGTCGGACTTTCACCGACGAGCAGACGATGACTTTCAGGACACACCACGCTGTGTTAGGCGCAGCCTATGCACCCAGAAGGTCCAATATTGTGTACCTGTCCACAAACAGCGATAACTCGATTGCATGGGCACCTAGAAATGACTCAGCATAATGTCTCTCATAGCTTCTTCTCCATTGGTGATATTGGAGAGAATGTTAATGGTCAATTTCTCTAACACAACATAGCGGGAATCAAAACCAACTCCAGCGTCGCCGCCCACAATCGCAAACATGCTATTATCGAGACGCTTATAGATTCCGCAACCATATCCGCTTGTGGCGTTGAGCGTACAATGCGTTCTTAAGTAGGTTGCTGTAAGGTCTGCGGAAAGGATTCTGTGCGAAAACCAACTGTCCCAAAAAGCGTGGAGATCATCGGTCGTAGTATACATTCCCCCATCTCCGCCGCCTCTTAGTGGCAGCTGGTAGATATTGGTTGTTCTTCGGTCTTCGAGATAGCCATTTGCCGTGTTTTCAGGCAGATCATTGAAGGCATAGAAACCAGATCGGTGCATTTTCGCCACCTGCAGAACATACTCATGAATGAAATCCCTATAGAGTTTGCCTGTCAGTTTCTCGATCAGCATTCCCAAAAAGACATACCCGCCATTGGAGTAGGAGTATCTCTCACCAGGGCGAAACTTCATTGCCCGACCCTTGAATAAGGGATAGTAGTCTGAGGGTGTTTCCAGTTTATACCACGGGAGCTCTACGGAGAAGTGTTCATAGTCTTGCTCGCTTTCCTCATCGTAGTAGTCATATATACCTGAGGTATGGGTCAGTAAATTCTGGATCGTCGCATGTTCATCGATAAAGCCCGTATATTCCTGAGCGATTTCTCCGATAGTCGTATCCAAAGATATCAGACCCTGGTCGACAAGCACACCAATTCCTAAAGCGGTAAAGAACTTGGTCCCTGAGGCAATTCCAAAGACCGTACTTGTAGTATTCGGCAGATGGTTCTTTATATCCCGATATCCAAATGCCTTACTGAACACAGTTGACGCATCTCTGAATATCGAGATAACCCCCGAAAATTCTGTTTCTAAGGCCACCTGTTCAATTCTGTGTATCAGTTCTTCCATCCGTCTTTTCCTATATGCTCCTAACGTTAGTTTCAGGCGACGAGCGGTTCTGCTCCTGACGCGATTTTCAGCGTAACCCATTTGAGCAAATCGTGCCGCGTACCCTCCGAGCGAAGCGAGGTCGCCTGCACTCCCCAGGATGGCGGGGCCATCCTTCAAACCACAAGAAACAGGGGTGCAGTTCGAGTATACTCCCTTCAATGCCAGGCAGGCAAGCCGAACACTCGCATTGGTGAGGTATCTCCCGTGCTGCAACTTGGTTTCCGGTCACAATGGTTTTTTCACTGGTGGCTTTGACCCCGATTAGCAAGCTATACTTTCTGGTGGCCGGGCCTGGCGCATCCTCATCTCGATCTAGGAGTATCCCATGAGCAAACTCAGCCAACGCAAGCCCAGCTCACAGACTGGACCTCAGATCGAAGTTCGCCCCTTCGACGGTCTGGTTCGTATCCAACCCCACGCCGCCGGGTTGGACATCGGGGCGCATGAAATCATGGTGTGTGTCCCAGGGCCAGACAACACCCAAATCGTGCGCACCTTTGGCACCTATACTGCCGACCTGCACGACATTGCTCAATGGCTCCTGGGGCATGGCATCCAAAGTGTGGCGATGGAGTCCACTGGGGTGTACTGGATTCCGCTCTTCGAAACCCTCGAAACCTATGGCTTCCAGTGTTGCCTGATTGCTGCCACTGCCATCAAACGCTTTCCGGGTCGGAAAACTGACGTGCTGGACTGCCAGTGGATCCAGACCCTGCACAGTTATGGCTTGTTGGCCGACTCCTTCCGTCCGGAAGCCGACCTGGTTGCCCTGCGCACTCTGCTGCGTCACCGGGCACAGCTGATCCAGCACCGCAGCCCGCACATTCTGCACATGCAAAAGGCCCTGCTGCACATGAACATTCAACTCTCGCAGGTACTCAGCGACATCACCGGAGAGACAGGCCAGCACATTATCCGGGCGATTGTGGCCGGGGAACGCGACCCGCACAAACTGGCGACCTTGCGCAACTATCGCTGCAAGAAGGATGAAGCCGAGATCGCCAAAGCCCTCACCGGTACCTGGCGGGAAGAGCACCTTTTCGTCCTGCGCCAATCGCTGGCTTTCTTCGACTTCTACACCTGGCAAATCGAAGCCTGTGATGAGGAAATCGAACGCACTTATGCTGCCATTCGACCCGACTGGGGTAACCCAGACCCCGAAGATCAGCCCCCACTGCCATCTAAAAAGCCCCGCTCCCACAGCAAGAACACTCCCAAGAACGTCCAGGTGCGCAATCATCTCAAACGCATCGCCGGGGTGGACATCGCGTCGCTGTGCATGGCATCAGTGCTTCTCTGGCCCAAATTATCCTCTCGGAGATTGGCACGGACATGTCCCGCTTCCCCACCGAGAAGAACTTCTGTTCCTGGCTGGGTCTGGCACCCCACAACGACATCACCGGGGGGAAAGTCATCCGCAGCCGGACGCTCAAGACCCATAACCGGGCGGGACAGGCTTTCCGCCAGGCGGCAGCTTCGGTCATCCGTGCGGATTGTGCCCTCGGGGCTTTCTACCGCCGCCTCAAGAGCCGTCTGGGTCCGGCTCAGGCCGTTGTCGCCACTGCCCACAAGATTGCACGGGTTGTCTACCACATGTTAAAGTTCAAAGTCGAATACCAGGCTGTCAGTGCGCACGATTATGATCAACGCTTCCGCGAACGCGAAATCCGCTATCTGCAGCGCAAAGCTGCCAAACTGGGCTTTACCCTCGCACCCTCAACATCACAGGTTCTCGCTGTTTCTTAGTACGCATAGTTGGGCGGCCTTTTATCGGCATAATTTTCAATCCACGACAAGAATTCCCAGACCAAGGCCACCACTCACGGAGTCAACTGGATGGTAGCAACGATCTGCTTGAAGAGTTCTTCGGTAATGGCGCCCGGTTGATTCGACCCCGTAGTATCCATGTATCCGCCGATCAGGTAAGTACACCCGTTCAGTGACAGAAGGTACCGAATCTCCTTCGTCCCACCAGGGAACTCCCACGGTTGGACGTTCTCGTAGGTTTGGGCAGCGTGGCCGCTAATTGGTGCGTCCGGCTGACGCTGGTAGGTAAACCCCGGTGCTGTATTCGGATCCTCGTGCACCGGTTTGCTTTCACCGACCTGCATGCTTAGCAGGATTTCTGCCACCGCCGGGTCATAATTGTAAACTCCCTCGTCCGGATTGACCTGCAGATCAGGAGAGATCACCGATACGTAGATGAAGTTTCGAGCCCCTTGATCTGGATCTGGCAGTTCGAACCCAAGGATACGGCTGTGCGGGCCGTTGTTCGTGACCTGCATCTCCGCTGGATGGCTAATCGTATATTCGCAACGCTGGCTGGTGTGGGTCACCCATCCATCGGGTATCAGCGCTTCGCTGGTGGCGGTGGGTAACGATGTCGTCGGCACTGCCTGGGGCTCGGTGGTACTCGGTGTATGCTGCTCCGACGGTTGAGTACTTACAGGGCTGCAGCCGACGCTGACCGCCAGTAACAGGCCTACAATGGTTAAGGCCGTGCCAAGTTTTCCGGGCCACGGAGTTCTCATTTGTGTTTTGATGTTCATAAACTCTCTCCTTGGGTAAATTACCTCATGCCGGCCGCCTAACGGCTCGAGATGAGCCGCCTGGCCGATTACGCCATCGTCATCGCCAGCGACGGCGAGAAAGACGGTACTTGGGCTGGGGCGGTAGAGGTAGTCAAAGCGGGTTGGCTGCACGTCTTTGTCCTGGAACATCCCGCCATGCCAGATGGCAACCGCCGGCTGTTGGAAAAAGGCCCCTTGTCCTTTCCCCATCCCTTCCCAGAGCATTACTCGAAGCTGCGCGATTGGTTACAAGCACAAGCAACCGTCGATAAACCGCCTCCAAAGCAATTGGGGATGTTTTAAGTTCATTACTGCTTGCTATTTTCTGTGTTTTTCTGTTTTACGTCTACCAAGCACCTCGTTGGCTATGGTTTGGTTATACGGATTTGCATTAAAGTCATCGGGCGTTTATTTATCTCATCCCACCTTACCTGTCGTAGAAACATCTTCTGGAAACTTCGATTCGACAGGCTTCCTTAACCACCACGAAGCGATGAATAGCACAACCGGAACAGTTGCCAGCACCCATGAAATGATGGGAACCAATTTGGCACTTGGACTCGCCTCAGGATGATATCCAGGGATTAGCAAGGCAAAAATGAGATTGATGGGACTCGCTAATAAGGAGAACCCCTGCCCTCTCCCAACGCCTGGAAGGTTTGCCCCGCTCAGGGCAAAGGATCCAACAAGCGAGACTAATGTGATTGCGGCTCCCAGGCCCTCCCTTCGCCAGGCGATAACCAGCCCAGCTAACATACCAACCAGGAGAAGCAGATATAGGAAAACTGCCAGGTTTCCAGGCTCACCGGATAGAAGTTGGAGACCTGCAAAAAGCAGGAAGGGGATACCGAGAAGTATCATGAGAATGCTAAGGATACGAGCAATCGTACGGAAAATGCTTGCAAAGATAAGCTTCGATTTCATCGGGAATCCTCCTGTGCTTTGCAGCATGGAAGATGTCATGGAAAATACGACTCGCGATGCCGCCGATCGGCGTGGGCATAAGCGGCGGGCGGGCGTGAGGCTAGATCAACCTCAGAACGCGATTCTCTATAAGGGGTCGCGTACCCTCGGGCAGGCGCATACCCGCCCGTCCGCTTCATGCGGGGCTGGGCGCTTTTATTACCACTCAGACTCACTGCGGCTATAAATATATGCCCTTATATTTTTTATCTTGCATAGCAAATCCACTAACCACACTAACTATCATGCCGCTCAATCCCATTAAAGGATAATACAAAATAGTCTCATATACTGACCAGTACCGATCCCAAGTCCAAATACTTCCATCTTCTAGAAGAATAAAATTGTATTGCACTGTGAAATCTGCGCCACACACATCAAATATCTGGGATGACACTACTTTGCCTGGAAAAGGAGGTGCTGGGAAACGTTTCCTTTCCTGACCCGGTAGACAGATTTCATTAGGGATATCTTCACCAGATTGAGTTGGATTAAATAATGTCCATCCACAGTCTTGTTCTCCCCAGCAATCGTAAGTAAATATCTTACCACTGATGGTTCTGACATTGATACTGCCACCCCAAAAATTAAGAATAGCGTTGTCCATAATTTCAACGACTTCTTCTGGTGCCGTCTTTAGTTGATGCCAATTTCCCTGTGGCAGCAGAGACATTCCCCAAAAACTCAACAAGCCAAGAATGAAACCGCTGATTCCCAGAACGCCAATTACCATAAATAATGAACAGCCCGCGATAGGATATGTTATTTGGGAAAATGTACTTACTTAGGACTTACGCAGTTGAACCAAGAGTAATAGTTGGATGAGCCAAATACAAACGCATCGCGGAACGAATAATGCCTGTCTTGGCATCGAACCAGGAGATGCCCGTCCGAAGCCGATGAACTTCAAGGCGAACAAATGCCCGGATAGCCAGACCGATATGGTTACGCTGCGAGACTTGGAGCCGATATTGGCCACGTTCGACACCCGTGAACTGTTTGAGGCCACGATGGTAGACCTCAATCTGCCAGGCATCCAGTGCATGGAAGGCGGCTTGCTCAATGGTCATGTCCAGGCGGCTAGTTGCCCAGTATTCCGCGTCGCCGTTTGTGCCGACCGTCCGAAAAACCTTGACCCAGCCATACCCTTTGAGGTGAACCAAACATCCTTGAACTGGAATGAAGATCTCGCTGATCGCACGGTTGCCGCTGCGGTCGATGCTGACTTCCCGGTTGCTCTTGAGCTGTGTCAGCCAGTGCCATTTCAAGCTGCGCAGCAGTTTGAGATTGGGCAACCCACTATACCAACTGTCAAATACCACCAACTCCGGCTCAAATCCGCGCCGCTTGGCCTGTTCGATCATGTGCTGAAAGTGGTCATTCTTGCTCAAACCATCCTCGGCCTTGTTGTAAAGTCGAAAATCACACGGCAGCCGACACTCACGATCTGTCCAGACCAGCGAGATCAAGTTGATGCCCTGCACCACGGCATGATGCTTGCCAGACCAGTGCCGACTGACCAGCGCCATCTGCGAGGCATACGGTTTGTCCAGGGTGCTATCGTCGATGACCAGCACACCCTGGGTCAGGTTCACCAACGGGTTCACTTCTTGCCACAGCGCCTGACTATCCGGCGGCAATCGCTTCAACAGGCGCGTATAGGCGTCATGCGCTGGTGCTTGCTCTTCTGCCGGATGGGTTTGCGAGGCTTCAACGCTGCTAAACACTCGTTGGGCCGCAATCAGAAAGTTGATCTAATCCATTTCATCGCATTTTGGCGGGTTCATGCTCCAAGTTTAGCATGCTCCCTCTCAACTGCGTAACTCCTATTACTATTAATCCTTGGATCAAGCCAATAACCACAAATCCAATTATTCCACATAAAACCCCATAAAAAACACTGCCTGAGTACAAGAAAATATAGAACAAACTTATTGAAATGCCAAACAGCGTTCCTACGATAAGATACATTTTCAAAAATCTGCTCAACTTTTATCCTCAAATATTGTAATTTTCCATCGAAGGCTCAATATTATTTTACAGATGTTTCTGTCTAATCCCAAAAATTTCGTTTTAAACAGAATTTCCTGTAAAATTGCCTATCTACTATCTCCTTATTAATTATACTCTCATCTTCTGAGGCTTCCTCCAATGCCTCCTCCACCCAAAAAACTTCTCGACCTTTACGCGATTTGGTCAACCTGAAGCATTATTCTTCCGCCGATTCCTATATCCATTGGGTGTGTAAGTTCATCCACTTTCACAATATCCGCCGCCACCATCTCCACGAAACAGCGATCCAAAAGGCAATCCGAAAGGTAGCCGGCAAAGCTGACATTCAAAAGCACGTTACTCCGTTGTGCTCAACCGCCGGCCAAAAGCGTTGCGCAGTCCCCTGGTTGAGACATAATCCTCTCAATAAACCTCTTCGATCACGCCCTACAACAGCGCATGAGAGTCGAAGCGCCGCTGGCGGCGCTCACGCGCCCGCTCAGGTGATCGAGATTTAGTAATCCTGGTGTATACTGTCTGAGCACCTACATTGGATTTAGACGAGTCATATGCTCAGGCAGGAAAACAAGATGAGACAGAAACATCAATCGAAACAGCAAGAGGAATTTGAGCAGCGGAAACAAGAGCGGCAGGACCTAGACCAGCAACAGGAACAGAAACGAAAATTGCGGCAAGAGGAACAACAGCAGCTGGAGCTGCAACAGGAACTGGAGCAGCTACAGGAACAGAAACGAAAACCGCTGCAAGAGGGGCAGCAAGAGCTGGAGCAGCAACAGGAACAGAAACGAAAGCTACGGCAGGAGCAGCAGCGGCAACTGGAGCAGCAGCAGGAACAGAAGCGGAAAATGCGTCAACAGGAGCAGAAGAAGAAATAGCAATGGGCGCAAACCGAGGGGTCATTGCTCAAAGTAATGAACTTGCAGACCGGGTGGGTGTCCATGCTCGCCGATTCACACCTTAGTGTTTTTCCCGCAGGAGATTCACCGCCGCATGGTTTCGTGCTGGCTGCTGCCTGCGGCTTACCCCCCGGACTCGAAGGCGACGATCGCCGCTTTCTCAGCCAGCCGCCTGCTTGCCACTGCCAGCAACTGCTCGTCGCAGGACGCCTCACAAGTACCGTCAATATCGTCGAATGTACACGCTTGCGAGATTCCTTGCGCGCTGCGGGTGATAACCAAGGTTTGCGCTTTCACGCCAGCGTGCCGCTGATCTCACAAGGTACGCCGCTGGGTATCATCAATGCCGCCCGCAAGGCTGGTGAACTCCTCGCGCACGTTGAGGCTGACCTCAACGCCTCTACCGAGAGCGCGCCACAGCAGGACGATGTCACCTTTTTAGTCCTGACCAGGGACTGAATAGGAGCAGGAGGCGCATTGCTTGAGTAACCGAGTCAGGTATTCCCAGGTAGAAAGTCATCCCTAGCTCTTTTCGTTATCTAATCATTAATTCGAACACTCATATCCCCTCCCACAGAAGTTGCGCTTAGCCAGGTCTGAATGGTATATAATTCCACCCATGGACCTCTTCGATCACGCCATGCAACAGCGCATGCGAGTCGAAGCGCCGCTGGCGGCGCGCATGCGCCCGCGCACGCTGGACGAGTTCGTCGGGCAAGAGGAGATCGTCGGGCCGGGGCGGCTGCTGCGGCGCGCTATCGAGGCCGATCGCCTGTTCTCGTCGATCATCCTGTGGGGGCCGCCCGGCACAGGCAAGACCACCCTGGCTATGGTCATCGCCAACCAGACCAAGAGCCACTTCGAGACCCTGTCGGCGGTGCTGGCGGGGAAAGCCGAACTTAGAGAAGTGATCGCGGCCGCCCTGGAACGCCGCAAGCTGTATGGGAAGCGCACCATCCTGTTTGTGGACGAAGTCCACCGCTGGAATAAAGCCCAGCAAGACGCCCTTTTGCCCCATGTCGAGAACGGGACGGTGGTGCTGATTGGGGCTACCACCGAGAACCCCTATTTCGAAGTGATCGGGGCGTTGGTCTCCCGCTCGCGGGTCTTCCAGCTGCGCCCGCTGCAGGACGCCGATGTGCGCCTGATCCTGGAGCGCACCCTGCAGGACCCCGATCGCGGCTACGGCAAGCTGCCGATCCGCCTGGACGAGCCGGCCCTG
>DATDRM010000327.1:0-6005 GCA_035291705.1 Anaerolineales bacterium | reverse complement strand
CGGGGTTTTCGGGCGGATTTCACCCGCCCGAAAACCCCGAAATTCCTTTCCCCCTCCCCCGATCTCTGGCTTGCGCTCAGGACAGGTTTTGGGGGAGGGGCAGGGGTGAGGGCGTCCGCCCTCAGGATACTTATCGCAAGGAACTACTTCGTGACGCCGAGCGTGCCTTGATAGGCTGCCAGTTGCGCGTCAAGCCCGAGTTCATCGGTGATCGCTTGCCAGCCGTCGTAGATCTGCTGCATGCATTCGTCTACAGTGATCTCACCGGCCAGGTACTGGCTAACCGCGGTATCCAGGACGACTCCCTGGTAGCGCTGGTTCTGCGGGGTGCGCAGGTCGAGCACCATGTTCGGGCTGGCCAGGCTGCCTTCGATGGCGCCAAGGTAGTCGCTGGCTGCGGTGGGGCTCATCCCGGCTTCCACCCACGCCTGGCGGTTGAGGAACTGCGAGGTGCGGTAGGGGTTGAAGCCGGTCTTACCGATAGTCACATCCACGTTAGCCTGCGCCGGTTGGCTCATGTAGGAGAAGAAAGCGTAAGCCGCGTCCTTAGTCAGGGGATCAGCGCCAGCGTTGATGCCGCCCGACCAGCCGCCATAGGCGGCGAATGGGGCGTAGTTCACACCGTCGACCGCATACGGGCAGGTGGTGGCGTCACAGGGCACCAGCGCTCCGGATGCCCAATCCAACACCTCTGTAGAGCCGGGGGTGATCACAGCGCCGACCTTGTCCTGCACCGTGGAGGTCTCCGGGTCGATCGCCAGCGGGCCGATGTCACCCCAGTCGACCGACAGGGCGCAGCGGCCAGAGGTGAACAGGCTGCGCGTATCACCGACGTCCAGATTCAATTCATCTGGTGGGCCATACTTAGTTGTCTCATTGTAGAGTTCCAACGCCTTCTTGAAGGCATCGTTCATCACCAGCGGTTCCATGGTCTCTGTGTTGAAGAACGTACCCTGTGAGGTGCCCTGGCTCTGGATCATCGAAGCTGCAAAGTCGGAGATAAACCAGTAGGCCTGCGCACCGCGCTTCTTGGAGATGCAGGAGCCATAATCCGGGTCGCCATCCCCATTGAGGTCCTTGCCTTGGAAGGTTTTGGCGATCGCCAGATAGTCGTCCCATGTTTTGGGTGGCTGCAGGCCTTCCTGCGCCAACAGATCGGTGCGGTAGTAGGCCATGTGGAAGTCGCCGTCCAGCGGGATAGTGTAGATGCTGCCGCCAAAGGTAGCGCTGAAATCGCGGAAGAAGGGTGCGATATCGTCCCACTGGATCGCCGTGTCAGCCGCCACGCGGTCGGTCAGGTCTTCCAAATACCCTGGGGTAATATAGTCGACCATCCATTGCGGGGCGAACACGAAGGCGTCAAAGGCGTTCGTGCCAGTCGCCATGTCAGTCAGGACCTTCTGGTAGAGTTCGTTGAAGGGCACGACCGTCACGTTAACCTGGGCGCCGGTCAGGGCGGCAAAGTCAGGGGCACGCCGCTGAAGCGGTTCGGCGATCTGCGGGCCGGTGAAGGTCAGCACGTCGACGGTCACGCCTTCGAAGGGCTTGGCCTCGGGCGTGGGGGTGACCACTTTTTCCACCTCCACGATCTCGGTACCGCCCGGCACCTCCACGATGGACGTTTCTACGACAACGACCGTCTTCACAACCTCTACAGGCGTGGCTGCTGGAGCGCAGGCAGCGAGCAGCATGGCGAGGGCCACCAGCGTCGCGATGACAAAATAAAGCTTGGATTTCATGACAAACTCCTCCTAGGATTGTCTAGATTTGCGAGGAGCAGGCTGAATGCCTTCTCCCTCGGCTGTTTTTTCCCAGATCCAAAATAGAGATTGGACCTGGGTTGAGTCCGTGGACGAAAGCCACGGAGTTCCAGTGCTGTGGATTGACCACGTTTGCCTGTGATTCGCTCTCACCTCCTTTCTAGCAATAAGCCGGCAGCTTTAGTCCAGGGATGCGGCGCAGGAGTTCGCGTCTCTCCTCCAGGCTTAGCGGCTGCACGGGCACCTTTTTTTCTGGCAGGATGTCTTTCCTGAACGGCAGATTGATATCATCTGGCTTGCCGCCACAGGAATAGCGCACGATCAGGCAAGTCGGCAACACAATTTGACAGGGTTGGCTGTCTTGTTCGCCGTTCAACCGGCTGAGAAGCAGCTGAGCAGCTTTTATCCCCATTTCGTAGGCGGGTTGCACTGCCACGGTCAAGAACGGGAAAACATGCGAGAGGTGAGGAATGTCATCGAAACTGACCAGGGCAATATCCTGTGGAATCCGCAGACCACGTTGGTCTACCGCATCGACTACCCCCAGAGCAATCGAATTATTTGTCGCAAAAATGGCCGTTGGTCGCAGGCCCTCGTCCAGGAGCTGATTGGTTAACGTCTCTCCAGAGGAGGTTTTAAACTCGCCGCGCCGGATCATGCGCCGGTCGATCGGAATCCCAGCCTCAGTCAGGGCGATGGTGTAGCCGGTGACGCGATCCTCAGCCGAAGAAGTGTTCAACGGCCCAGAGAGCACGGCAATGCGCTGGTGGCCCAGGTCGATTAAATGCTTGACCAGGGCACGAGCGCCGGAGATCGAATCGCCGATCACCGTATCAACCTCCCAGCCCTGGATGCGCCGGTCAACCACTACCGTTGGGATCTCACGCTCTCTCAGCCGCTTGAGTTTGCGAGCATCAGCACTGTAGGGGGCGATGATCACGCCGTCGACGCGCCGGCTGATGACTACATCAAGGTAGTGCAGTTGTTTGGTCGGATCTTCGTCGGTGTTGCACAGTAAAATTGAATATCCCTCGCTTTGGGCCGCATCTTCCACGCCGCGTGCCACCGTAGTCCAGAAGGGGTTGGTAATATCCGGCACCAGCAGGGCGATGGCGTTTGTCCGCTTGGAGCGCAGGCTGCGCGCGGCGCTGTTCGGCACATAATGCAACTCTCTGATCGCCCGCTCCACCTTATCACGCGTGGCGGGATTAACATTGCTGGCGCTGTTGATGACCCGGGACACGGTCACCGGGGATACGCCAGCTCGCTTGGCGACATCGGCGATGGTGGTCAATGGCTTCTCATGGAGGTTGAAGACCGACCGGCGACGAACGGCGAAATTCGAGTGGCTAACTTAACAATGTCAAGAATATTGGGCTATGAAATCGATTTCATAAGTGATTGTAGAGAATTTTGCCCCATTTGTCAAGAGGAAATTTAAAAAAATGAAACCAGTCAAAACCGCCTGTAACGACGACTTTTTTTCGGAGTATCACCCACTTTGAGCAATCCTTACGTTCACACGGAAGGACCCAGGCACGGCTTGGCCCGACACAACGATCAGGTAGCCGCCGCCACAGCCGGAGTACATGGCCCCGGCGTACCTGGATTGGTAGTAGCCCAGGATAGCCAGCAGGTCAACGGTGAGCGTGGGATGCGTCACTGTGTTGGGCAGGATCGTTTCCCAGCACAGCATGCACTCGTTCAGGGAGGCGCCCAGGGCGGGGAGATCTCCGGCCAGGATGGCGGTAAAGCAATCTTTGCCTGATCCTCCCAATCTACGGATCCATTCCCTGTCCAGGTTCTTTTCGGTGAGTGGGTTGTATCCCTCGGGACGGGGAGCGACCGGGATCAGATAGATTACTTTCTCCAACCAGTGGGCTATCTCTGGATCGTTGTTGCCTTCCACGTGCACGGGGTAGATACCTCCTTCGAAGGCGTAATCGTAATCGATCCGGCTGATACCTGGGTAAATCAGGCCGACCATGTCTTGTGACCCGGAGGGCTCTGGTTTGTTTTTGTTCTCGGCGGCATACAACTGGCGCACGAGTTGCGCTGGATCTCCATCCGGCAGGCTGCCGTTCCACATTTCCATGGCGACATTGCGCGTGCTGATCGCCATGCCGCAGCGATCCATGTAGCGAAACTCAGGAACCAGCGAGACGACGACCATGGAACCTGGCGGCGATGGGTTGAGTCTGGAGACAAACGGTTGATCGATCCACCCCCCGGCCAGCGCCAGGCGATAGGGTATCGTGCCGATGATATCCGTGATGTCAGCAGCCTTTCTGGGATGCATAAAAACTCTCCTGAGTTCCCCTGAGTGCCTCTAAGCTCCCCCAAGTTCCATGTATAAGAGGCTGGACTCCCAAGGAAACTGGATGTATCAGCTAACCGTCCGCTTGCCGGCTTTACGATCGGCATACTGCCTCTCGATCCAGGCATAGGTCTTTGTCAGGCCAGCGCGCAGCGGGGTGTCAGGCTCCCAGTTTAAAATCTCCTTGATCAGCGTGTTATCGCTGTTGCGACCGGCGACGCCCTGGGGCGCGTGCGGGTCATATTTGCGCGCCAGGTTGACCCCCGCTATTTCTTCAATCAGGCTTACCAGATCGTTGATCGAGACAAGTTCGCTCGAACCAAGGTTGATTGGATAAGCAATTAAGTCGTCGCAGTGCATGATCCGATCGATGCCTGTGAGGCAGTCGTCGATGTACATGAAGCTGCGCGTCTGGTTACCGTCGCCCCAAATTTCGATCTCAAGATCCCCGCTGTCCTTGGCTTCGATCACCTTACGGCTCAAGGCTGCCGGGGCTTTTTCACGTCCGCCGTCCCAGGTGCCATGGGGGCCGTAAACATTATGGAAGCGAGCGATAAAGGTCTTCAGGCCTCGTTCCGCCCAATATTCCTGGCAGAACATTTCCGACATCAGTTTTTCCCAGCCATAGCCCCTTTCAGCCATTGCCGGGTAGGCGTCCGACTCTTTCAAGGCACGCGCATGGGGGTCTTTCTGCAGATCCGTGTTATACGCGCAAGCAGACGAGGAGAAGAAATATCTCTCTACCCCGGCCTGGTAAGCGGCTTCGATCATGTGGGTATTGATCAAGATGCTGCGCAGGCACTCGACCCGGAAGCGTTCGATGAAACCCATCCCGCCCATATCGGCTGCCAGGTTGTACACTTCAACCCCGCCCTCACAGGCCCGTTTGCAGTTATCTCGCCGGCTCAGGTCCAGAGACAGGTTTTCGACGCCAGGCACCTTTTGGTACCATTCCGGGAGCGGCTTCTTGTCAATCGCCCGAATGCGGGAGTATCCCAGGTCGTGGAAATACCTGACCAGTGCGCCGGCGATAAAACCGCCTGCGCCGGTGATGACGATCAGGTCGTCCTTGTTGAGTTTGCGATCGATAGCGAACGCTGGTCGTTTGTCCATCATCCTAATTTCCTTATATGAGTGAGAATCGAGGATAGAGAATCGAGAGTAGTTGTGTCTACCCATTCATTGATTATGATCTACGGGGCGCGAGGTCTCCCGTATGCCAAGTATATCCTGAGAAGTAATCGCCTGGGGATATTAGTGAACCAAATTATCCTAAAAATCCATGGTTGGCAATGGGTTGCACTGGATTAGAGAGACCTCGAGCAGCATGGGTAGATCAGGGCGGTGGTAGAATCGAAATGCATATTGTCGTGAAGAGAACATATCCCGAAGATTGGGTCACGTATCACGGATCACATTTAGGAGAACCCCATGCCCGAAGCAGTCATCATTGACGCCGTCCGCACCCCCATCGGCGCTTTGGGGGGCGTCCTGGCCCCAGTCCGCCCTGACGACCTGGCGGCCCACGTTTTAAAAGCCCTGCTCGAACGCACCGGTCTCGCCCCAGCGATGGTCGAGGAGGTTTACCTGGGCTGCGCTAACCAGGCTGGCGAGGACAACCGCAATGTGGCTCGTATGGCGGCTCTGTTGGCCGGCTTCCCCGTCGAGGTAGCAGCTGCGACAGTTAACCGCTTGTGCGCCTCAGGATTGGTGGCGGTTAACCAGGCGGCACGCGCTATCCGAGCGGGGGAGGGGGAGGTCTATATCGCGGGTGGAGTGGAGAGCATGTCGCGCGCTCCATACTCTATTCCCAAGGCTGAGCAGCCCTTTTCCTTTGGCAACCTGACCGCCTGGGACACTGCCCTGGGCTGGCGTTACCCCAATCCAAGGATGCAGGAGCTGTACGGCAGCGAGTCGATGGGCGAGAC
>DATDRM010000326.1:0-5816 GCA_035291705.1 Anaerolineales bacterium | reverse complement strand
AACTGTTGCAGGTAGAGGGGCTGGAAATAAAGAAACATCCCCTCCCCCAGTCCCCAGGTGAACATGGAGACGGCGACCAGGATCAGATCGCGGCTCATGGGCTGGTGATGGCTGGCATCAAATCGCGCGGCAGGTCGCTCAGGCTTTGATTGCCGTTGGGTGTGATAACGATGTCGTCTTCGATGCGCACGCCGCCGCGGCCGGGGAGGTAGATGCCCGGCTCGATGGTGAAGGTCATGCCGGGAGCCAGGGGCAGGGGATTGCCGGCGCGGATATAGGGCTCTTCATGGCCTTCAAGACCGAGACCGTGGCCGGTGCGGTGGATGAAATATTCTCCGAAGCCGGCTCGTTCGATAGCGGAGCGGGCAGCATGGTCCACCTGCCCGGCGGTCACGCCGGGCGCGGCCAGGGCGCGCGCCGCGGCATTGGCCTGCGCCACGACCTGGGCGGCGCGAGCCAGTTCTGGGTCTGGCTCCCCGATGGAGAATGTGCGTGTCAGGTCGGAGAAATAACCGCCCACGCTGGCCCCCCAATCCAGGATCAGCAGGTCTCCTGGAGAGAGGCTCCGGTCGGTGGGAAAGGCGTGGGGATTGGCGCTGTTTGGACCGGAGGCGACGATCGGGGAGAACGGCAACTCCGGGTCGGAGCCATGGCGCAGGAGCTGCAGGCTGAGTTCAGCAGCCAGCTGGCGTTCGGTCATGCCAACTTGAATGAGGGGCAAGGTGGCAAGCAACGCGGCCTGGGCTACAGCGACTGCCTTGCGCATAGCCGTGATCTCGGTCTCGTCTTTATGGATGCGGAGCGAGGCTAGGGGATCTTCGGCGGAAACGAAATTTGCCCTGGGAGCAGCTGCCTCCAGCAGGCGCAACTCGAGCACCCGCAACCGCCGTGGTTCAACGCCCACCTGGCGATCGTCCAGTCCAGCCTCAACAGCCGCCGCCCGGAAAGCTGCTGCCCATTCCCCGGGGTCTTCTCTATAGGGGAAAGCCTGAACCGGATAAGAGAGGGCCGCTAACTTCCCGGTTTCCAGTTCGGGAAGGATGAGGATTGGGGAAAGATGGGGTGTGAACAGAGCGACAGCCGGGCGTTCGCTCAAGTGAAAATGCAACCCTGTCAGGTATACCAGGCTGGGACCAGCGTTGAGCGCCACGGCATCCAGACGATACGTCTGCAGAGCGCTGGCAAGCTGGGCCTGTCGCTGGCGATACTTGGTTTCATCTTGGATTTTCGGCATAGATACTCCGCAAGCAAGCTGGGTGTGCTGATTATAGCCTGAACTCGTACTCTCAAGCAATAATACTCATTGTCATTGCGAACGAACGTTCTTTGCGAGCGGAGCAATCCCCAGCAAACCAGAGGCGAGATTGCTTCGCAGTGCTGAACGAAGTTCAGCCGAACGCTCGCAATCACATAACGAGAAGGATATTTGTTCAACATGTATTTGACCTTCACATATTCCAGGTGATTTTTCTATCGGGGTATAATGGAGTAGAAATGTTTGATTTACCCCTCTTCCCGCTTAATACCGTGCTCTTCCCAGGTATGCCACTGCCGTTGCATATCTTCGAAGAACGCTACAAGCGATTGATCCGCGATTGCCTGGAAACTCACCAGCCATTCGGCGTGGTTCTGATCCGCAAGGGGTATGAGGCTAATGGCCCATTGGCTGAGCCGCATGAGATCGGCTGTACTGCACGCATTGTCGATATCCAACCCTTGAGCGATGGGCGGATAAATATCATCACCCTAGGGGAAAACCGGTTTCGCATCCACTCCCTGCACTACGAATTGCCCTACCTGGTCGGCAAGGTTGAGTTGTACCCTTTTCTCGCGGAAGATTCAGACTCGCTCACCCTGCTCACGCGCCAGTTAACTTCCAGTGTCCAACTTTATATCCAGATCTTGAACGAAATGGGCGTCCTAAAACCGGATGGGTTAAACCTGGCTGATGATCCGGTCGTGCTCGCCTACCTGGCGGCTGTGCTGCTCCAGGTGCCTGTGGATCAAAAGCAGGGATTTCTGGGTTTAGAACGCACCAGCGACCTTCTGAAGACTTTAGTACAAGCATACCGGCGGGAGCTGGCCCTGTTGCGCGCTCAATTAGCCCACGGTCGAAGTGAGGATGAGGCGGCTGTGTCGTTAAATTAAGCATTGTACGGGATTATCAGGGAGGATGATAAGAAATAGGAGTGGTGAAAGCTGGTCATCAAAGCTGTGTGCGTAGAAAAAGGGTGATGGTTATGAAAAAAGACTCAAACCAGATAAAAAAACGATCGATACCTGGTCTGCTCGGGATTATTCTCTTGAGCGTACTTTTCGTTCAAGCCTGCACACCGAAATCCAGCCTGCAAGAGGGCGTTTTAAGGGTGGCGATGCAGCCGATTGTACAGGCTGATCCGGCCTTTATCTCTTCTGATCCTGAAGTGCTGGTCGCTAACCATGTTTATGATTATCTGATCGATATCACCCCCGATAATACGATCGCTCCGCGTTTAGCGGTAGATTGGGATGCAAGTGACGATGGGTTGCTGTATGTCTTTACACTCGCCAAAGGGGTTACCTTTCACGATGGTACTCCCTTGACCGCCGCGGACGTTGTGTGGACGTTCGACCGCCTGCGTAATCCGGATTTGGGCCTGCCGACAAAGGACCTCTACACCAATATTGATCGGATTGAGGCGACCGGGGAACTGGAAGTCACCTTCACGCTGAAGGAACCTAATCCTTTCTTCCTGTTCGATTTGAGCGACAACCATGCCTTAATCCTCAAGGCAAATACAACCGACGCCGGAACGCGCTTCAATGGCAGCGGACCTTTTAAAGTAATTTCTTACAACCCGGAAGACCGCATCGTGTTGGAAGCCAATCCGAACTACTTCATTCCTAACCAACCCAAGTTGGCTGGTCTGGAGTTTATCTTTTTCCCAGACCAGGTTGCCCAGGTGGAAGCGCTGCGCGGGGGTCAGGTAGACCTGGTCTTCCTGGCCAGCTCAGTCGAGCTCTATTCAAGCCTGGAGGGAGAATTGGGCGTGATGCTGGTTGAGGTTCCTACCAACCAGTTCGATCTGGTGCGCTTGCGGGCTGACCGCCCCCCTGGAAACGACCCTAAAGTAATCCAGGCCCTCAAGCTGGCCACCGACCGGGAGGCGATTTACCAGCTGGTCGTGCAAGGTCATGGGGCAATTGGACGGGACAGCCCGATCGGACCGATGTATTCCCAATACTATAGTGAGGAATTCCCTGTGCCGGAAAGGGATATGGAAGCGGCGCGGCAATTGCTGGCCGCTGCAGGTTATGCAGATGGCTTAAATCTCGAATTGCATACACCAGACACCGGCAACCGCCCCAACCTGGCGCTTGTGCTCAAGGATCAGTGGGCTGAGGCTGGAGTCGATGTCGAATTGGTCGTCGAAGCAGAGAGCGTCTATTACGGAGACAAAGGCTGGCTGGAAGTTGACCTGGGGATCACTGGCTGGGGGTCGCGCCCATACCCACAGTTTTATCTGGATACGATGCTGGCTTGTGACGCGGTTTGGAATGAGTCACATTTCTGTGATGCTGAGCTCGACCAATATATCCAGAAAGCAGGAACAACCATGAACGAAGAGGCACGCACACAGGCTTATAAAGAGATCCAGCGCATTTTGATCGAGCGCGGCCCGGTGATCATCCCATATTT
This sequence comes from Anaerolineales bacterium, assembly GCA_035291705.1. Lineage (GTDB taxonomy): Bacteria > Chloroflexota > Anaerolineae > Anaerolineales > UBA4823 > DATDRM01. The sequence goes on along the minus strand of DATDRM010000326.1, from coordinate 2,137 downwards.
TTCTGCCCAATTTACCGCCGTCAGAGACAGTTTCCAGGGCATTGGGATCAAGCCCTTCTGGGGCCGTACGGATTTGCGCCTGGTAAGTGTAGCTGGTAATTAAATTTCGTGACTATCATGCTGAAGGTCTCTCGCGCTCAAGGCGCCGCTCCAAGTTGGGGGTGGCGCTTAGCCCGTTTTTTTAAGCGGCTGTATGCAAAACCACTCTCGGCGATCGGTACCACGATCACCTTGATCTTTCTCCTGGTAGCTCTGGCCGGGCCGCTGATTGCGCCCTATGGGGAGAACGAGATTGTGGCCAGCGACGCCCGCCAGCCGCCATCCGCGCAGCATTGGTTTGGCACGGACAACCTTGGGCGGGATGTCTACAGCCGGGTGGTTCTCGGAGCGCGCCAGATCCTGGTTCTGTCAGGATTGGGAACATTCCTGGCAGTGGTCGGTGGGACTTTCCTGGGCTTGCTCAGCGGATACCGGGGCGGCTGGGTCGACGAAGGATTGATGCGCTTCTTCGACAGCTTGCTGGCGCTGCCCGCCTTACTGCTGGCGCTGGTCCTGCTGGGAACATTCGGCCCTTCCACCTTTAGTGTGGTGGGCGTGATCGTTATCGTCTATACGCCCATCGTCGCTCGGGTTGTGCGCAGCGTCGTGCTTGTAGTGAAGTCGAAAGGTTTCATCGAAGCGGCGCGCCTGCAGGGGGAGTCGCAGGCACGCCTCCTATTGCGTGAGATATTTCCTTTCGTGCTGCCAGCCCTGGCGGTCGAGGCGGCGCTGCGCTTTTCTTATGCCATCTTCTTAGTGGCCTCCCTGGGTTTCCTGGGAGCCGGCGTGCAGCCTCCCAATCCCAACTGGGGCTTGATGGTCAAGGAAGCGCGTAGTTTCGTCAACCAGGTACCCTGGGCGTTATATTTCCCTGCTGGAGCAATCTCGATCGTCGTCATCGGCGTCAATTTAACCGCTGATGGGCTGAAACGCGCCTGGCAGGCAGCGGATTGAATCTTGATCACTCCTGTCCTCCAAATCGAAAACCTGACAGTCGCCTACCGCCGGGGCGGTGAGTGGCTGGAGGCGGTGCGCGAGGTCTCCTTTCATGTCCACGCAGGGGAGACATTTGGGTTAGTCGGCGAGAGCGGCTCGGGGAAGACGACCCTGGTCCTGGCGGTGATGCGCTACCTGGGTGAAAATGGCGTGGTTAAGGCGGGGGGGATCACCCTGGCCGGGCGCGATTTGCTGGCCCTCAATCCGGTGGAGATGGAGAAAATCTGGGGTAAGCAGATCGCCCTGGTGCCGCAAAACCCAGGATCCTCGCTGAACCCCTCCATGCGCATCGGGGAACAACTCGCCGAAGTGCTTCGCCATCACTTCGCAATGGATGCAGCAGAAGCCAACCACCATGCCCTGGATTGGTTCGAACGCGTGCACCTGCCAGACCCCGATCGGGTAGCAAACAGTTACCCGCATCAGGTCAGCGCAGGGATGCAGCAACGCGTGCTGATCGCCACGGCCCTGTGCACCGAACCGGGACTTCTGATCTTGGACGAGCCGACCAGCAGCCTGGACGTGACCACCCAGGCTGTCATCCTGGACCTGGTGCGCGAATTAATCCGTGGGCGGCAAACCGCTGTGTTATACGTCACTCACAACCTGGGAGTGGTGGCGCAAGTGTGCGACCGGGTGGGGGTGCTTTATGCTGGGGAGTTCGTCGAGCAAGCCTCAGCCAGGGAACTGTTCAGCCAACCTTTGCACCCCTATACCCAGGGTATGCTTGCCAGCGTGCCTCTCCTGGGCAAGACGAAAGAGAGGGTTCACTTACGGGCGATCCCAGGCCAGATTCCGCCCCTTGGGGAACTCCCTGGGGGGTGCGTCTTCCGGCCGCGCTGCCAGCTGGCGGTTCAGATTTGCGAAACCCGCCCTCCATTATATGTCTCCAGCCCGGACCGGATCGTGCGCTGCCACCGCTGGGCGGAGATCCAGAAGGGCCAAGTGGGTGACTGGCAGTTGCCTGCGGTGAGCAAAATGAGCGAGCCGGCTGAAGATGAGCATCGCCGCTTGGTCTTGAATCTGGACGCGCTGCAAGTGCATTATCCCCGACATCGGTCACTCCAGGAAGCGCTCCTTCGCCAGCCGGCGCGCAAGGTCA
>DATDRM010000325.1:0-3506 GCA_035291705.1 Anaerolineales bacterium | reverse complement strand
GGCTAGGTTGAAGCAGAGAAGTATCTGCCAGAGGAAGGGAAAGCTGGATTTCTGACATATGATCAAACACAGCTGTTAGCGAGGCTTTCTTTAGGAACGAACAGTACCCATATAACGCGGTGATTACCCACAAATAGAAGGATGAGCTCCACCAACCTGTGGTAAGAATCGTTTACCCAAAACAGTTCACCCAGGAGATGGAGCCATGTTGAATATAGCACTAACCGAAATAATTGCCAAGTTACCGGTAGCAGAATTACAGGCCAGCATTGAGGAGTATGTAGAACCGATGAACGCACACCTACCCGATAAGCGGCTGCGAGCAGTGGTCTGTCAAAGTGTGCAGAGCATTCTGGCAGCGGAGACGCCAGTGATTGCAGCGATGTCGCGCAGCATCTCGCGAGTGGAAGCGGAGTGTTGGGCAGCCGCCAAGCGGGTGTATCGATTCCTAGAGAATGAGCGCTTCAACCATCATCATTTGTACAAAGGGTTGTATCGCATGGCGCAGCGGATGGTAGAACAAGAAGCGCCAGGTTATGTAGTGGTGGCGATTGACCCGGTGAACTTTGAGAAACCCTACACGCAGAAGTTGGAAGGGGTGAGTACAGTGTATAAGAGCACACCGCCCAATTTAGATGGAGAGAAACGCCTGGCAAGAGGCTACCCGGCGATCACAGCCGGCGTGGTGAACACCCAGGAACCAGGCATCTGTTATGCGAACTGGTTTTCCTACAAAACGGCTGACTTCATTAGCCAAAACCGAGAGATCCAACGTGCGATCCGAACGACACGCTGGGTATTTCCCGAGTTGCGTATTCGTTTTGTGATGGATTCAGGCGGAGATGATCAAAAGGTATTTGGTTGGATGGATCAACCCCATTGCGAGTTTGTGATTGTCGCCAGCCACCTGGAACGCCTGGTCGAAGTCTACAATGATCGCCTGGATCGCTGGGAAACCGAACACCTACAAGACCTGGTGGACAGCGTTCCCTGGATGACCACCTACCAGGCTGTCTTTCACCACGCTGGCAAGACCCGGCTGGCAACTATCCAGGCCGGTTGGTTCCTGATCCGCTTGCCAAACGCTCACCAACCCATATGGGTTCTGGTGGCCCACAACACACTCGAAAATCGCAATGCGGTCTTGCTCACCAATGTCCCGATACACTCCGAAACCGATGCCATTCAGATCTACGGCGACTGGCGCTTGCGAGGCAAGATCGAACACGGTTATCGTTTTGACCAGGAACAAGGCCTGGATGTCGAAGACCTGCGGGTCCATACCCTTGAGCGCATGCGTCGTCTGTTCGCACTGGTACTGGCTGCCGCTCAGTTCGTTTTTCACCTGATACGTCGTTGGCCTCGCAAAGCTGTGTACTGGTTGCGAAAATTAGGCGGCAAACTCGGCCTCAAAACGGATCGGGATGGTCCTTACATCGTTTTACGTGGCATCAGCGCCGTTTTCATCACCGCAGCTACCTTATCGTTTGTCGCTATCTCGCCTTTTCCGCATGACCTTTTCGCAGCAAACTGACTTATGGGTAATCACCGCATATAACGTCTATATTTTACATTATACTAAGGATAAGCACTCAGCTACTGCAAAAAGAGGGTCGGGCCATGGCACACAATTGGAAGCGCATCTTTCATCATTATCGAATCATTGTGCTTGTCCTCGTACTTTTGCTGGCATCGGCCAGCGTTTTTTGGGTCATACGGAGTCGGAGGCTTTCCGATTCCGGGGGGCAGCAGATCCCGATCGAGGTGAGCACGTCGACACAATCTGGAGGTCTATCTGATATGGAGGGTGATGAGCAGGGCGTAACCATTCAGCTGAGCGAAGGCCAGGCCCAGCCGCAGGCGACCGAAGCGGTACCACAGGCCACCGGTGAGCCGCTATCCGCTGAGGAAATCGAGAAAATCCTGGCGCGGCTGCCGGCGATGGCCATGGAGTACGAAGACCAGGTAGATTTCAAGCTGGCGCAAGAACCCATCCCCCCACCGCGGCCAGGCGAGACCATTAAAGAGACCTTCCCGCCTGCCTGGCGACCCATCCAGCCCGGCCCGGTCGATTCCGGCCCGCTGGAGGTGCTGCGCTATGCTCCAGAAGGGGAGATCCCTTTAGCCCCTTTTGTGAACATCACCTTCAACCAGCCTATGGTGCCCCTGGGGACGCTCGGCGATCTGGCGGCCGAGGAAGTCCCCGTGCGGCTCGAGCCATCCCTGCCTGGCACCTGGCGCTGGTTAGGCACCCGGACCTTGAGCTTCCAATACGAGTCTGAACTGATCGACCGCCTGCCCAAGGCGACAGAATACCGGGTCACCATCCCTGCCGGAACCCGATCGGCGATTGGCGGCGAGCTGGCTAAGACAGTCGAGTGGGCTTTCAGCACACCCCCACCCAAGATGACGACCAGCTACCCCTATGACGTTCCCCAACCCCTGGAGCCCCTGTTCTTCATCGCCTTTGACCAGCGCATCGATCCGGCGGCGGTGCTGGATACCATCCGGGTGAACGCCGGCAACCAGCCCGTCAAGCTGAGGCTGGCGAGCGAGGGGGATATCCAGGCGGACAAGCAGGTCAGCAGCCTGGTGAAAAACACCGCAGAAGGGCGCTGGTTAGCTTTCCGGGCGGAGGAGCCCCTGCCAGCGGACACAACCATCTCGGTTATCCTTGGCCCAGGCACGCCCTCGGCGGAAGGCCCATTGGTCACCCAAGAGGCGCAAACCTTCGGCTTTCACACCTACGCCCCCCTACGCATTGTGGAGCACGGCTGCGCCTGGTCAGGCGAACCCTGCCAACCTTTAACCCCCTTCTTCATCCGCTTCAATAACCCGATCGACGTTAATGCATATAAGGAAAGCATGCTGACCATCCAGCCGGAGCTAGCTGGAGTTTCAGTCAATATCTTCGATAACACGATCAATATCCAGGGGTCTACTAAAGGGCAGACGACCTATACGGTCGTGGTGGATGGCGACATTCAGGATATCTTCGGCCAGAAGCTGGGCGCAGACGCCCGCTTGACCTTCCGGGTCGGTCCGGCGGAGCCAGTCCTGATCGGACCCGAGCAGATCTTCCTCACCCTCGATCCGACCGCCAGCAAGCCGATATTCTCTGTCTACACGATCAACTTCACCAAACTGGACGTAAAAATCTATGCCGTCCAGCCGGCCGATTGGCCGGCCTTCAAGTTTTATCTACGCGAGTACCAGCGTACGGATAACCCTCCGCAGATGCCAGGCCGGCTCGTGCTGGATGAGACAATCAGCCTGGAATCCCCGGCCGATAGCCTGAATGAAGTCGGCATCGACCTGAGCCAGGTGATGGACGGAAAATTCGGCCATTTCATCGTGGTGGTGGCTCCACCCGAGGGCATGTTCCAAGAGGACCAGTACTGGCGCATCGTGCAGGCCTGGGTGCAGGTGACCCAGATCGGCCTGGACGCTTTCGCCGACCACAGCGAGATGGTAGTCTGGACGACTGACCTGAAGGACGGCGCGCC
>DATDRM010000324.1:0-2895 GCA_035291705.1 Anaerolineales bacterium | reverse complement strand
ACGGATATACCAGATCCAGCTGGAAGCGTTTCCGGGATTCTGGACATCCGTCTACCTGGTGCTGGTAGAGGACCTGCGGGTGTTGATCGATAGCGGCTCGGGATACGGCAATTCAAACGACCAACTCGAGGCTGGACTAAGCCAGGTGAGCCGGTTGGAGTCCGGCAAGGCGATCGGGCTGTCCGACCTGACGCATATCTTCATCACCCACGGCCATATCGACCACTTTGGGGGATTATCCTATATCAGACCGCGTACCCAGGCTTTGTTAGGCATCCATGAATTGGACCGCCGCAACCTGACCCATTACGAGGAGCGGCTGGTCGTCGTTGGTCGCCAGATGGAACGCTTCCTGGTGGAAGCTGGGGTTTCTCCAGACCGGCTGGAGAGCTTATTAGACCTGTACTTGATCACCAAGGGGTTATTTCATTCGGTGCGAGTTGACTTTACCTACGAAGCGATTGGGATGCATTTAGGGCCTTTCGAGTTCTTGCACGTCCCCGGCCATTGCGCCGGGCAGGTGGTCATCCGCCTGCACGATGTGTTATTCAGCGGAGATCATGTCCTGGAAGACATCACGCCGCACCAGGCGCCCGAGAGCCTGACCTTATCGACTGGCCTGGAACACTACCTGCGATCCCTGGATATCCTGGAACCCTGGGCGAACCAGGCACGCCTCACCCTTACCGGGCATAAACTGCCGATCAAGGATTTGCCGGCCCGTCTGGAGGCGATCCGCGCCGCGCATGCCGAGCGCTTAAACCTGGTGCTGGACATGCTGGCGGAGCCACACACGATCGCCGAAATCTCGCGTGCCCTGTTTGGAGAAGTGCATGGCTATACGGTCCTCCTGGCGCTGGAGGAGGCTGGCGCCCATGTCGAATATCTATACCAACGCGGGAGAATTGGAATCGAAAACCTGGCAGAATTGGAAGCCGGGAATGGGCCGGTGGTGATTAAGTATTATCGTTTATGAGGAAGATAAAAAGTAAAACGTGAAATGTAAATCGTGAATTATGAAACGTGAAACGTGAAATACAACAGGAGCACATCACGCATCAATCAAGGAGGTCCGCATGTATTCTTTCGAACCGACGGATGAACAGAAAATGCTGGTCGAGGCCATCCAGCGTTACGCTGAGAGGGATCTACGCCCAGCTGCGCACGAGGCGGATGAGGCAAACCAATTTCCAGCGGCGGTGATCGAGAAAGGTTGGGAGTTGGGCCTGTTGCAGGCCTCGATCCCGGAGGCCTATGGCGGTTTCGGAGAGCATTCGGCAGTGACCGGGGTATTGGCTGCCGAACAGATGGCCTGGGGTGACCTGGCCGGGACCCTGGCGGTGCTGGCTCCGGGCTTATTTGCCCTGCCGATTTTTTTGGTGGGCAGTGAAGAGCAAAAAACCCAATACCTGCCGGCGGTGATCGAGGCAGAGTGGAAGCCCTACAGCGCAGCGCTGCTCGAACCACGCTTTGACTTTGACCCGGACGATTTGCACAGCACAGCTAGGGATTCAAAAGATAGCTATGTGTTGAACGGGGGAAAGGTCTATGTGCCGTTTGCCGCCGAGGCCAAAGCGATGATCGTGTACGCGCGTTTAGACGATACCACCCAGGGCTTCATCGTCCCAGGTGGGGTGGAGGGTCTCAAGATCGAGGGACGCCAGCCCCTGATGGGGATTAAAGCGCTGCCAGTCTATAAGGTTACATTAGAGAATGTGCGAGTACCCAAAGCCAATCGCCTGGGTGGCCCTGAGGGGCACGATTTTAGCCCGATAGTTGACATTGCCCGCGTGGCGGTCGCCGCGCTGGCCGTAGGCCTGGCGCGGGCAGCTTTTGAGTACTCCCGGGACTATGCCAAAGAGCGGGATGCCTTCGGGGTGAAGATCGCTCAAAAGCAGGCGATCGCCTTCATGCTGGCGGAGATGGCGACCGAGATCGAAGCCATTCGTTTGCTAACCTGGGAAGCAGCCTGGATGGTAGATACCCAAAAGCCGGAAGCCAGCAAGCAGGCCTACCTGGCGCATACCGGCGCCACAGATATGGCGATGATGGTCACGGATCGCGCCGTTCAGATCCTGGGCGGTCACGGTTATATCCGCGAACACCCGGTGGAAATGTGGATGCGCAGCGGGCGCGGGGTGGCAACGTTCACCGGGTTGGCGATGGTGTGAGGAAGTTGCGAGTTGCGAGTTGCGAGTTGTGAATTGCAGATTGCGAGTTGCGAAATTAGCCGATTGTCAGGAGGCCAGACATGATTGAGTTTGAAATGCCGAAACCTATCGGGCAACAGAGATATCTCTTACAAACCGTGGCCGAGGAGATGATGCGGCCACACTCACGTTACTTTGACGAACACGAGCACCAGATCCCGTGGGATTACATTAATTTTATGCATCAGGCGATGCGGTCGGTGGGGGCCGGCTCACTGGCTCCGAGAGAGAAAAAGAATGGTGGAGAAGAAGGCGAGGCGAAGAAAAAAGATCGCCCGCCGATCGGCTACCAATCCCTGGCGTTTATGCTGGAGACGCTCTCCTGGGGTGATGTCGGGATGTACCTGGTTACCCCAGGCGGCGGGTTGGGCGCGGCGGCGGTCGAGGCCACCGGCACTGCGGAACAAAAAGAAAAATTCCTGGCCTGCTTTCGAACGGACAAACCGACGTTTGGGGCCATGGCGATGACCGAGCCCCAGGCTGGATCGGATACGTCTGCCATCCGCACCACGGCGGTCCTGGATAAGGCGACTAACGAATGGGTGCTGAACGGGGAGAAGATCTTCGTTACAGCTGGGCACAAGTCCCTGTGTGAGAGCGGTGGTTTTATCGTCGTATGGGCGACGATCGATCCCAAAGCCGGGCGGGCGGGCATGCGCTCGTTTGTAGTTGAAGCTGGCACACC
>DATDRM010000323.1:0-7232 GCA_035291705.1 Anaerolineales bacterium | reverse complement strand
CGCGTACCCGCCAGGCGATTGCCTTGTGCATGGATCGCCAGCGGGTGGTGGAGACAGTCCTGCATGGCCTGTCGGCGGTGCCTGATTCGTACCTGCCAGCTGAGCACCCGCTCTTTAACCCAGATGTGCCGAAATATAGTTTCGACCCATCGGCTGGCGCAGCCATGTTAACCGAAGTGGGCTGGATTGACGACGACGGGAGCTCAGGGACGCCCCGCGTGGCGCGCGGTGTCCCTGACGTGCTCGATGGCACGCCGCTCAAGTTTACCTATGCTACGACCACCGCCGCGCAGCGCCGGGGAGCAGCCGCAGTCCTGGCTGAGTCGCTGGCCCAATGCGGAATTGGAGTCGAGTTGCAATTCGCCGAGGCGAGCGTGCTCTTCGCGCCCGGCCCGGAAGGACTTCTATTTGGCCGCCAGTTTGATCTGGCTCATTTCGCCTGGTTGACCGGTGTCCAACCGCCGTGCGATCTGTGGACGACGGAGCAGATCCCCGGCGATCCCAATATCTTAGGTGAGAATGGCATGCCTCTGTTCCCGATAGGCTGGGGTGGGCAAAACGAGACCGGTTACAGCAACCCCGAGTACGACCAGGCCTGCCGGTCAGCCCAGGAATCCCTCCCCGGCCAAGCAGGTTATGTTGAGAGCCACCTCAAGGTGCAGGAGATCTTCGCCAGCGAGCTTCCGGTGATCCCGCTCTACCTGCGCCTGAAACTGGCCGTGACACGCCCAGATATGTGCCGTTTCACCCTCGACCCCACCGCCATCAGCGAGATGTGGAACATTGAAGCCTTCGACTTCGGGGAAGACTGCTAATTTTTTTCTGCGTCATCCGTGTCTAATTTTCTCCCCCTGCTTAACGACTTAAAGGTACGGCTTATTTACATCTGCCAGTTTTGCCCTTAATTCGTCGAGCAGCTCTGCACCAACCTCTTTCCGCGCTAGATATAGGTCATTGAGTTCCTGGGGATCCTCTTCAAGATCGTAGAGCTCTATTCGTTCGCGTCCCACCAGATCATCATAACCGAAGAAATAGAGAAGTTTGTGTCGGCCTTTCACGATTGTAGTGGTAGCTCGAGTCAGCGGGGCATATTTTTCGTTATGCTTGGCTTGCACCGTGTACAGGCTGCGCTCGGGATCTGGACTTGTTGGTGCAAAGGGCGGCAGCACGACCCCCTCCGCCCAATCTGGGATTTCCTGCCCGGTCACCTGCAGCAGGGTGGGCAACATATCGATGGCGCTGGTCGGCGTATACACGTCCTCTCTCGTCTCTCGTCCGGGTTTAAAAATCAATAACGGGACACGGATCACCGGCTGGTGAAGGACGGGTGTGATATGACCGCTGATGCCGCGCTCAAACATCTCGCCATGATCGGAGGTAAATATCACCCAGGTATTCTCCAGCAGTCCGGACGCCTCCAGGTAATCGAAGAGTCTGCGGAACTCCCGGTCGACATAAAGCAAATACTCGTCATACCATATCCGCCATTTCAACAAGGTTTTCGTTGATTTCTCTTGCGAGAATAGATCGGCTGGCTTCTCAACCGGCATCCAGCCATCCCTTTCGAACTTGCCATAAAAGTCCCGGTGGGTTTTGTAGGGGTAATGCGGCGGCAGAAAGTGGAAATAGCCAAAAAAGGGTTGCGGGAAGGCGCCAAGCTGGCCCCCTAGCTGATCAATTGCCTGCTCAAGCAGGAAATAGTTGTCGCCGCCGGTATTCGGGAGTCCGCGCGGGAAGAATGGCTTGAAATTGGCGACCTTGCCTTCCCGGTATTGCTCGTAGAGGTGGGCTAAGAATAACGAATATGCGTACCCCTCCTCTCTTCTTTTTATAGTACGCGCCCAACTTACCGTGGCAATATCCTCATCAGTCTTGAACAGCGTCTGGATAAAGCCATCTCTCGCCAGGAATAACCTTTCCCGGGGGATGAACTCATCCAGGTCCTGTGTGAATTGGAACAAGAGGGTGTTCACCAGCGGGTTGTGGGAGTAGGCGATGCGGTAATGATTCCGGAAGGCATAAAAGATATTTTTCTTCACAAAGGATCCGTCCACCGTCCCATTGTGGTTGATTGCCCGGTGCGTCCAGGGGAGCGTGCCCGTCAGGAGGGAGGCTGTCCCAGGCGTGGTGAAGTTGCCCCCGGCGAAATGGTTATGATACACGATCGCCCGTTCGGCCAGCTGATCCAGGTTCGGCATCGTCTGGCGGTGATATCCATAAAGCGAAGTATGGTAGGCCGAGAGCGCGTCGAAAACGACCAGCAGCACGTTCTGGCCTCCGGGAGTCGGCTGCGATGCGCCGGGTGCCACCCCGAACTGGGGGATGGCGTAACTCAAGGACAACAACCCAGCTAATTTGAGGAATTCACGTCGATCGAGGGGACGATTCATTTTCTCCATTACCAACTTCCCGGAAGATTTATCCAATCATAAGTTTCGGACCACTACGATGACCAGCCCACCTGCGTCAAGAACCAGATAAAACATAGTCAGCAAGGAAAGCCGTTCCGTGAGTTCCCGGACAAAGTGGAACACCTTGTTCGATTTCAGCACCAGAAAGGCAGGGATCAGAACTGTGGGCAGAACCAAAGCCAGGCCGGTCGCGTAAAGGACTCTCACCGGGTGCTCCGATTGGGCCAGGAAGCGCATCATTTGCTCGGGAAGAGAAACTCCCCAAAGAAAATAAAGCTGGCTCGTCATGGCCCATAAAGCGGTGATCAGCACCAGAACGCTCAGCAAGGCAATGCGCCGACCTTCATCCCACTGCCTGGAGACCAGGAATCCAAGCAGGACAGCTGCCAGGAAAACCACCAGGCTTTCGATCAGGGCAAAAACCATCCCGTAAGAAATCACCCCGATGGCATCCCATGCATTCGTGCGCTCAGTCACCCAGGAGAAATCCCTTAACGCCAGGATGATCGTCCAGACGTGCAGCGGGAAGGCGCACATTAAAAACAGCGACCACAGCCCTTGCCTGGAATAACGTTTTGTATTAGAGATAGCCAAGATCTTTCAACCTTTTCTCGATCGTCTCCTGGTCTTCATCGCTGAAGGTCGGGGGGGGAGCGGAATCGCTCGTACGGAGCGCTTTGCCGATCGCCAGGGTCGGCAGGTCAGCATAAGAGGGGGTTGGCAAGTCGACCAGGCTCCGGTTGGAGAACAATACACCCGGCACCATACTGGCCGCGAAGCAGTGATCGGCCCCCCAGTGATCGCGGTTGGTTTGGATTTCTTCTGCCTTCCACCCACCCAATCCCGTCTCGGCTGAGGCCCGATACGGCGGGCGATAACCTACCAGCAGGTCCGGCCCATATTCTGCCAGCGGCCCCTGGAAAGCTTCCACCTGGGAGAGCACGTTTTGCACCACCTGCCCACCATCCGGCCCCCGCCATTGGAGCAATTCCTCTCGCAAGGATTGGAGCAGCTCGGATTTCCTGCTGGCTGGGACGATCCCCTGGCCTTCTCGGCCCTCCAGGTTCAGGTAGAGACTGTTCAGCCCAAGGGCGTACGCCTGGCTTTTTGCCCAATCCACCCCTTTAAGATCGCCTGTTTCACCCGGCTGCTGTGGCGTGAGATAACCACGATTGGCCAACCAGCGGTTGAGGTGGACTTTGTAGTTAAATACACCGAAGCCGTGATCGGAGACGACCAGCAAGCGGGCGTTTTCTTGGCCAAATTTCGAGGCCAGCTTCTCCTGCACCCGTCCAACCAGCGCATCTAGCTTTGTGTAGCGGGCTTCCAGCACATCCTGCCCGTCTTTCCAGAACATGTGCTGAATCCGGTCGAGGCTGTCGAATACGCAAGCCATTACGCCTTCATCGAACGAGCCCAACAGGTGCATCAAGACCTGCTCCCGTTCTTCATCGATCCGATCGCACAGGTCGAGGAACTGTGCATCGTTGATGAACCCTTCTTCCAGGGCGGTCGTGTCTTGCGGCCAACCCAGCGTGAGGAAGGGTCCGCATGCATTCCAGATCCCTTTTACGAATCCTTTGGGTGCGGCATAAGGCCAGGGAGCAGACAGCGGGTGAAGCTGCAGGGGTAAAAAATACACCCCTGGTGCAGGCATCGCCCCGGTCAACATAGCCCGGGTGATGGCTTTGATCGATAGGCCAAACCCAACCTTGAAAGTCAGTTCGAAGATCGGGCTCCAGCTCCCCATTTCCAGATCGATCGCCTGTTGGCCAATGAACAAGCGGGCTGATCCCGCCCCAGATTGCACTCCATCCAGCTGTAGCTCGAATTCGACGGTGGAGGTCTTTGTGCCAGAGATCGTCTTTTGGGCTGGGCCTTCGAATGTACCGGCGTAGCGATGGCGGCCTTTTTGAGCTAATGGTCTGGTTGGCGTCTTTCTTTCACTGTCTTCCCCAGGCAGCTCGACGGAAAAGTAAACGCCCACCCCCAGCCGGCCCAGAATGTCCGGCGCGCCCAGGCCTGGGATCGTGCGCACCGGCGATGCCAGCCGGGCGGGAAACGAGGCTGGCCACCACAAGGAAGTCGCCGGATACCCATCACTCACTGCTTCGTCGAAAATCGTGCGGGCGTCATGTGGCGGGATGAACTGCAGCCCCAGCAAGTTTCTTTGGGTGGGCAAAAGGGAAACCTGCAGCCCGTACGAGGCCGGGTTGCGGTGGACGAAATCGAACAGCCCGTGACCGCCGGGGTTCAGGCCGGTGGCGATGCTCGTCCAGGACACTTCGCTCTGCGGCGGGTCAGCCACCCGCAGGCGGGCATACCCACCAGCGTCTACAAATTTGCTCAGGTTGGGGGTTTTGCCTTTGGAATGCAGCTGCTCAAAAAACGCCGGGTCGAACGCGTCTAAGCCGATCAGGATGGTTCGCATTATGAGATGGGCGTACTAGGAATCCGGGGTTTTATCCTCCCCAAATTTTTGCCGGAAGGCCCGCCGCAGCCTGGCGATGCCCATCTTAATCCTGCTGGAGAATAGCAGCACCACCCCGGAGAATACGCCAAAAATGACGAGCAACACCTGGAACAATAAGCCCCCAGAATTTGGATCGATATACATAACCTTTTCCGCGATAAAAAACTTGGATTTTACCCCTTGGTCAGCGGGTACGCCCAATTATATCTCAATTACAGACCTCGGAGGTTTCGTTGCTTGCAAACCTCCGAGGTCTGGATCGGTTGTTTTCAGGATACGGATTTGCGCGAATCTAAACGGATTATTCTAAATCGTTATCTTCACCCGCGTTTATCCGTGTCCAATATCTTTATGCCGCACTAGTGTGAGATTTCAGCCTTTGGCAATCCAGCCGGGGCATCCGCCTCAGCCTGTTTGGTATACGCACCAATCCCCTCCTTCAATCCCGAGAAGGCTTTCTTTACGCCATTACTCTTCTCGGCGATTGCTTCCTGGCCGCGTTTCGTCATCTCTGCGACGCGCTCTTTGCCCGTTTGCGCCAGTTCTCCAGCCCGGGACCGGGTTTCCTCGATCGTCTCGGCCGCTCGATCCTTCAACTCAACGCTTTTCTGCCGGATCATGGTGCGGGTTTCCTCACCGCTGCGGGGTGCGGTCAGCAAGGCTACGCCTGCACCGACCAATCCTCCAATCATCATGCCTGCGAACCAGGCTGCGGGATGGCTTGATTGTTTGTCCATAACACTGCTCCTTCCTTTAAAGTGGATCTAATACCACCACTATACTCCAGATTCCGGGGTCTTCCAATGGGAAATATTACCTATCGGTTATAATCGGCTTCAGATACCTATCGTGTAATGTTTTCCCTGTTTTCATGTCCCCTATTTCTTTATCTCCTGATCAGCTCACCCTGATCGAACGACCCCTCGACGCCAAGACCTTCCTCCAAGGCCCCGCCGGCTGCGGAAAGACTACCGTCGGCGTTGAGCGCCTGCTCCACCTGATGGCCCAGGGCGTGCGCGGCGACTCGATCCTCTTGCTCCTGCCGCAGCGTACCCTCGGCCGGCCGTATTACGCCGCTCTGCGCCATCCGGGCGTCGTCGCCGGCGGGCAGGTCAGCCTGCTGACCATCGGCGGCCTGGCCCAGCGCATGGTGGAGCTCTTCTGGCCGCTGGTCGCCGCGCCGGCCGGGTTCGCCCACCCCGACGCCCCGCCCGTCTTCCTGACCCTGGAGACCGCCCAGTACTATATGGCTCGTCAGGTGCGGCCGATGCTAGACCAGGGTTTCTTCGAGGCGATCACCATCGCCCCCAACCGCTTGTACAGCCAGGTGGTGGACAACCTCAACAAGGCCGCCGTGGTGGGCTTTCCCTACATTGAGATTGGCGAGCGTCTGGGACGCGCCTGGCTCGGCGAGACCAGCCAGGCGCGCGTGTACGCCGACGCTCAGGAAGCTGCAATTCGTTTCAGGGAATATTGCCTGGCCCACAACCTGCTCGACTTCTCGCTGCAGGTGGAAGTCTTCGTTCAACACCTATGGCCGCTGCCAGCCTGCCGGGATTACCTGCTGGCCACTTATCGCCACCTGATCGTCGACAACCTGGAGGAGGACACCCCCATCACCCACGACCTGTTGCGAGAATGGCTGTCCAAATTCGACTCGGCACTGCTGATCTACGACCAGGACGCCGGCTACCGCCTCTTCCTGGGAGCCGACCTGCACAGCGCCTATGCCCTCCAGGACCAGTGCCAGGAGCAGGTCATCTTCGACGCATCCTTCGTCACCTCGCCAGAGATCAAGACCTTTGCTGTCCATTTAGGCCAAGCGCTGAACCGCTCGGCTGGCCTCGACCTCCCCAGCTCCGCTTCTCCTGCCTCTCCTGAAACGAATGCTTCAGAAGAAGCAGGAGGCCAAAGGGTGGGTGAGGCTCTCGAATTCGCCTACCACCGCTACCACCCCGAAATGCTGGATTGGGTGGCGGCGCAGATCGCTTGCCTGGTAGACGACGAAGGGGTGTCCCCCGGCGAGATCGTCGTCCTGGCCCCCTTCTTGAGCGATGCCCTGCGCTTCTCGCTGGCGGAGCGGCTAGGGCAGCGCGGCATCCCGGTCCGCTCGCACCGCCCCTCGCGCTCCCTGCGCGAAGAACCAGCCGCGCAGTGCCTGTTGACCCTGGCCTCCCTGGCTCATCCTGGCTGGGGCTTACGCCCGACGCGCTTCGACGTGGCTTACGCCCTGATCCAGGCCATCGAAGGCATGGACCTGGTGCGGGCGCAGCTCCTGGCTGAGATCGTCTACCGCCTTCGCCAGGGCCAGCCCACCCTGACCTCCTTCGACCGCCTCAATCCCGAGA
>DATDRM010000322.1:0-11164 GCA_035291705.1 Anaerolineales bacterium | reverse complement strand
TGGCTGGCTCCCGACAGGTGGTGGGCATCGACGGCGAGCTCTGGAGTCCACGCAAACTACTGCGGCGGGCAGTATGGCATGAACGCGATCATACCTTCCATATTCGCAAACTCATTTAATTCCCCTCTCCTCCCAGATGTGGCAATTGAAGGTATAATTTTGACTAGATTTATCATAATAATTGCGCGGCAGTTTTCATAACAAACCTCATGGCCTTAGACCGTTTTGGACGTTCGATCTCTTATTTGCGCATCAGCCTGACTGATCATTGCAACCTGCGGTGTGTGTATTGCATGCCGGAGGACATGACCTTCCGTCCCAACGCCGAGTTGATGCAGGATGACGAACTCCTGCTCTTGGTAAACCTGTTCGCCAGCCTGGGTTTCCATAAGTATCGTCTGACGGGCGGCGAACCAACGGTGCGGGCGCACATCGTAGACCTGGTGCGCGCCATCGCTCACACACCTGGCGTTCGCTCGCTGACCATGACTACGAACGGCATTTTGCTCTCCCGCCTGGCACGCCCGCTGGCAGAGGCCGGCTTGCAGCGGGTCAACGTCAGCCTGGACACGCTGAACCCGGAAAAGTTCCGCCGCCTGACTCGCTGGGGAAGGCTGGAGGATGTTTGGGAAGGCATTCAGGCCACCGAGCAGGCCGGACTTACCCCGATCAAGATCAACGCCGTAATTGTGCGAGGCTACAACGAGGCCGATGTCGTCGATCTCTCTCGTCTGACTCTGGATCACCCCTGGCAGGTGCGCTTTATAGAAATGATGCCCTTCGCTGGCGCCACGGAACTGCAGACTACTCAAGTGGTGACGGCGGAAGAAATGCAGCAGCGCATCGAAATGACACTGGGCAGCATCCAACCTGCCAATGGCGGGGAGCTGGATGGAGAGGCGCGTCTCTACCACCTGCCGGGTGCCCTGGGCGACATTGGCTTCATCTCTTCGGTAACCCAACCGTTCTGCGCATCGTGCAACCGCGCCCGACTGACCTCCGACGGTCGCTTACGCTTATGCTTGTTGCGCGAAGGGGAAGTGGATTTGCTCACGCCGTTGCGCGCCGGCGCAAGCCTCGAGGATCTGCGACAATTGATCCTGGATGGGATCTGGTACAAACCTTGGGGGCATGGCTTAGCCGAGGGTCTCATCCCCCTCAACCGGGTAATGAGTGAAATTGGTGGATAATCATATTTTATAAAGGAGGGGTGTTTTTGTTTTCCCCAAACGGTGTTAAAAACATTTTATTTGACCTGGATGGCACACTGCGGCACAACCGGCCTTCCTTCAACCAGGCATTCTTCGACTTTGCCAGAAAGTTGGGAGTGCCAGATGATATAGAAACCCGCCAGCAGGCCATGCGTTGGTTCCACTATTACTGGGCACAATCCCCTGAGCTATTAGCTGACTTAGAGACCTTTGCCGAGCAGCGCGATCTGTTCTGGATGAATCACTCCCGTCTCCATCTGCTTGCCACCGGCTGCCCCCCTGAGCAGGCAGAAGCTCTGGCTCCAGAACTATACCGCTGCATGGAGGAGGAGTATACCCCTGAAGATTGGGTGCCCCCTGAAGTTCCCTGGACACTGCAAGCCTTGAAGGTAGACGGTTTCAGACTGGCCGTTGTCTCCAATCGCACGCATGCCTACGAGGAGCAGTTGGAGACACTTAGTTTGCGCAGCTACTTTGAGTTTGCCCTGACAGCCGGGGAGGTCAACGCCTGGAAACCAGACCCGGCGATCTTTGAGTACGCCTTAAGACAATTGGAAGCAAAACCAAGTGAAACCCTCTATGTAGGGGACAATTACTTCGCCGACGTGGTTGGCGCCCGGCGAGCTGGCCTGGGCGCGGTTCTCCTGGATGCAGAAGGTACTTTCCCCCAGGCCGATTGTCCCGTCATCCACACCTTGTCGGAACTGGGAATGTTCTTAGAAAAGTAACCACCAGATAACCGCCGCGACACTGGCCCCAACCAATGAGCAGGAGAAATTCACCAAATCGTTGTTCAGCCAGCGCCAGCCTCGCACCTGGACGGTTTCGGTTCCACACCTGTGCCGGGGATGGCTTTCGGTCTCCTTCTGGCATTGCGGACAATAGTAGATCGCCTGCACGGAAGCCCCCAGGAATGAATCAAGGGTAGCCCCGGCGAATCCTGCGACGATGAAGACCGCCATCAGGCGTAAGGCGGGGATATCAGGGGTGAACAAAGCTGCCCCGAATCCGATTAAAGCCGCGCCGGCCAGGGCCGCCAGATTGCCGAACAGGGTGATGCCACCCGAAGTGCCTCGCTCCACAACTTTCCGGTTCGTGATCAGCCTCGGGGGGGAGGCACTCAACACGCCCAACTCGGTAGCCCAGGTATCGGCGTTCACGGCAGCCATCGCCCCAGCGAAGGCGATCCAGGGCCATTCCTCGAGAGGCAATAAAGCCAATAGCAGGGCAAGCAAGGCTCCCAGCCCACCATTAGCCAGCACCTGGCCGTAGTCGCGGCGGGAGCCTTTGGCAAATTTCTCAGCCAACACGAATTTGCTCGCCGCAAAGGCGCGGGAAAGCAGGCTGGAGGAGATGAAGAAGGTCAGCAGCAATACGGCCCAAGGAATACCCCCCAGACCAAAGATCAATCCACCACTGAGCATGGCAGCCCAGGCTCCGCTTGGAGCGAGCGCACCAGCCCGGAAAGCCAGGTATGCGATCAACGCGCTGAACAGGAAACCAAGAAAAAGTTGCTGCACGGGTTCAGGTATTCAAAAGGCAAGCCCCTGGAAGAGTAGAAGATGTGGATAAGTGGCTGGAATCTGTGGAAAACTGGTCAGATACGGTGCACAATTCCTGAAAACCAGGGGGAAATTAACCTGTCCCCTGGATAAAGATAACCGCGCCTAAAAAGAACGTCGCAGTGAGAACGCCGCTGCCCCACAATAGATAAGCCAGAGCCTGCCCTCCCTCACGCCGGTAAAAGAACAACCCGGCTAGCAGATCAGCCAGGTAGAAAAAGCTGTTCAGAAAGGGCAGCAAGAGCATTCGCACGGAGGGAACCAGATCAGTGGGTGTACCGTCAGGGTTAAAACCCAAAGAAATGGCCGGTCGGGAAGGTACAAGCAAGCTGACCATCACCAACAAGCCCAGGGACAATATCAACCCACCGAGCAACAGGTACCGGGCGGGTTTGGATGCCCAGACACGTGCCAGAAGGAAAGCCGGGTGTAGCGATCGGGCAGGCAACGGCGTGAGGGAACCTAACTCGCTCAGGCGCTGATATGTGCGCAGAAACTCATCCGGAGCGGCCGGCGAAATGGCGAAAACACGTCCGAAGGCGGCGATCAAGATCAACTGGCCAGTCTGGGCAGCCAGGTATTCCACCTGGCCGCCATCCGGCAAACGGCGGACGCCCAGCACTGCGCCCGGCCAGCGCACCCTGGGTAAAGGTAGCGAGAACCCTACCTCGCTTGCTGGGCGGACCCACCCAACGACATCCATTGGTATTACTTCTTCCCGTAATCCCCAACGCAGGCGGATGCCGTCGCGTTCGAGGGAATAGGAGGCCCTCCATAAGGCATAAGCCCGGTAGGCCAGTACCGGCACTATGGCAAGGGCCAGCAAAGTAGGCAGAAGATACAGCAAGAAAGTCGGGCCGACCTCCGCTTGGGTCGCCTGCCAGAGGCTCCAGGCACCTCCCACGACCAGGGCCACGATGGCAATGGCGTGAAAGATCAGCCCGAAACGATGTGAGGGATAGAAAAGGGTGGTCGCACTCACCGGTGAACTATTTGATTTCGTAGACGATGTTCACCTCAACCGTCAGGGTGAGCTGCCCAGGAGAAACCGGAACCTCAGCCGCTGGTGCCCCACCGCCTCCGCCCTTGCCTTCAAACACAGGCACCGGGAAACCGCTATACGAGTTGATCGATTGGACCTCTCCCAGGGTCACCCCTGCGGCTTGGGCCAGTTCCTCGGCCTGAGCCTGCGCATTTTCTACCGCAGCTTTGCGAGCTGCGGATATCGCAGCCTGTTTATCTTCGACATTGAACTGGATGCTATGGATCGAATTGGCACCCGAATCCACCACAGCACTTAATAATTCGCCTAGTTTATCCAGCTGGCGCACAGTTACGTATACCGTGTTATCTACCACATAGATGGTACCAATCACCTTGCCTGTTTCATCGAATTGCTGCTGTGGAAAAATGCTGAAGTTGGAGGTCTGGATATCTTTCCCGTCCACGCCCATCCCCTGAAGGGCCTGCGCCACCTTTTGGGTCTGGGCGTTGTTGCTCGCCACCGCTTCGGCAGCATCTTTGCCTTCGGTATGCACACCGATCGATATGTTGGCGATATCCGGGACGATGAACGTTTTTCCACTACCAGTGACATTTAAGGTGCGAGGAGGAGGTGCCGTAGCCGGGGCAGCACTTTGAATGCCGCACGCACTTAATCCGATCGCCATCGCCATCAACCCCCCAACGATCAATTGTTTCTTGAGCATAGGTTCCTTCCTTAGTCCTTTAGGGATTTGGATCACGCCTATCAGACGCCGCCGGTCAACCGAAAGTTCCCAGCGATTTGCTAGTGGCCTGGTGTATTTTACCCCTAAAAAGGTACATTCGGATCATGACAGTATCCAGGCAAGCGCAACAAGCGGCATCACCGCACCCTGGGTGGATCATAAAGGGTATAATTATGATTGCACTCCGTTGTTAGATGCCGTGGCGGTTATATCAAGATTTTAGGGGATGCAGATCATTCATGGAAAACACGCTGAAAATCGTTATCCCAATGGCAGGGTTAGGCACCCGCCTGCGCCCACATACCTGGAGCAGGCCGAAGCAATTGGTCACCGTGGCGGGCAAGCCCGTGCTTGACCATGTGCTGGACACCCTGGCGACATTACCAGACCCCGAAAACATAGAACTGGTCAGCATTGTTGGTTATCTCGCTGAGCAGATCCAGGAACACTTGCTCTCCTGCTTTCCTCAGATAAAATCTCACTTTGTGTTGCAGGAGGACCCGCGCGGCCAATCTCACGCCATTTACCTGGCCCGCAAGTACCTTAAAGGCCCGATGATGGTCATCTTCGCCGACACCCTGCTCGAAATCGACCTCTCCATCCTGGCAACTGAGACGGCGGAAGGGGTGGCCTGGGTCAAGCCAGTGCCCGATCCACGCCGATTTGGCGTGGCGGTAACCGGCCAAGATGGTTGGGTCACCCAGATCATCGAAAAACCCCAGGATATGAATAACAACCTGGCAGTGGTCGGTTTCTACTATTTTCACAGTTCTGAAGACTTGATCGCCGCCATCGAAGAGCAAATGCGCCGGGGCCTGCAACTGAAAGGGGAATATTTCCTGGCGGATGCCATCAACATCATGATCGAGCGCGGCCTGAAAATGCGCACTGAAAAGGTCGATGTGTGGCTGGACGCCGGCACTCCAGAGACGCTGTTGGAGACCAATCGCTATCTGTTAGAAAATGGTCGCGATAACAGCGCTGAGGCGACCAAGCGCAAAAACATCGTAGTGATCCCCCCAGTCTTCGTTCACCCCACAGCTGAGATCGAAAATTCAATTCTTGGCCCGCACGTCTCTATCGGCGCCGGAGCCAACGTTCTGAATAGCATCGTGCGCAATTCAATTCTTGAAGACGAAGCCCAGGTAACCGAAGTAATCCTGGAAGGCTCAGTAATCGGTCGCCAGGCGCTGATCCAGCGGCGTTCTGCCGTCATCAACGCCGGGGATCACACGGTAGTGATCCTGTAGTCATGGCCGACCTGGTGGAATGCCACTCTGGCTTTGCTTACGCCGATCGCCCAACTACGTTACGCTGGCAAGGCGAACGCCTGGAAGTCGCCGTGATCCTCCAAAGCTGGCTGACCCCCACCGGCAAATGTTTTCGCGTGCGCACAATTGACGATCGTATCTTTGAACTCACTTACGACCTGGACTCTGACCAATGGCATCTTCTGAACATAGCTGCGATTGAAAGTTACGATGGAATTTGAGCCCGTTATCGGTCTGGAAGTTCACGCTGAACTGGAAACAAAGTCGAAAATGTTTTGCGCCTGCCCGGTGGTTGATCCCACCCTGGCGGAGCCGAATGTCGCAGTCTGTCCGGTATGCTCTGGGATGCCTGGCGTATTACCGGTGGTCAACGAACGCGCCGTGGAGTATGCCCTGCGCGTTGCCCTGGCGTTGGAATGCGAAATCGCCCATACCAGCATCTTCGCCCGCAAAAACTACTTCTACCCAGATCTGCCGAAAGGCTACCAGATCTCTCAATACGAACAACCTTTGGCTCGCAATGGGCGACTGACCATCCTGACCACGAAAGGTGAAAGCGTGGTCCGCATCCGGCGCGTGCACCTGGAAGAAGACACTGGCAAGCTGACTCATATCGTCGCGGGAGGTGACTTGGCAGGCATCCAAGCAGCTGGCCAACAGGGTGGCGAGAATTATTCGCTGGTCGATCTGAACCGCGCTGGCATCCCCTTGCTTGAAATTGTCTCCGAGCCCGATCTGCATTCAGCTGAAGAAGTACGCGCTTACGCCACCAGCTTGCGCTCTATCTTGCGCTACCTGGGGGTGAATTCCGGCGACTTGCAGAAGGGTGTGTTGCGTATCGAACCGAATGTCTCCTTACGCCCGGTGGGCACTCCCCAGCTCGGGACGCGCGTCGAGATCAAAAACCTGAACAGCTTTCGCGCCCTGCAACGCGGCGTCGCATATGAAATCCAACGCCAGAGTGAGCTGCTCAGGCAGGGGAAAAAAGTAAGGCAGGAAACCGTCGGGTGGGATGAGATGCGAGGGATTACGGTGACCCAACGCGTAAAAGAGCAGGAAGACGATTACCGTTACTTCCCGGAACCCGACCTGCCACCCCTGGAGATTGAACCAGCATGGATCGAGCGCATCAGGACTTCCTTGCCAGAATTGCCGACGGCGAAGTTCCACCGCTTCCGCAAGCAGTATAGCCTGAACGCCTATGACACGGGGGTTTTGGTCGCAGAAAAGGCAGTCGCGGATTATTTCGAGCAGGCCGTGGCATCCCTTTCCACACAGGATGAGCCAGGGGTAAGCCCCAAAATGCTGGCAAACTGGATTAGCGGAGAGCTGTTCGGATTGCTCAATCAGGTCGGAGCGACGATCGATGTGATGCGCGTCACACCCCGCTCCTTAGCCGAATTGGTTCGAATGGTTGCGCGCGGCGAGATCAACCAGAACATCGCCAAGAGCGTGCTGGCAGAAATTTTTACTACCGGCAAATCCGCTGCAGAAATCATCGCCGCGCGCGGCCTGCAGCAGATCTCCGACGCCAGCTTCATTGCCCGCCTGGTAGAGAAAGTTCTGGCCGAAAACC
This sequence comes from Anaerolineales bacterium, assembly GCA_035291705.1. Taxonomy (GTDB): domain Bacteria; phylum Chloroflexota; class Anaerolineae; order Anaerolineales; family UBA4823; genus DATDRM01. Next base: position 3,814 of record DATDRM010000322.1, on the reverse strand, counting down.
CTCAGCCGGTTAACGAATACCTGGACGGGAAGCAGAACATTGCCCGCTGGTTGTTCGGGCAGGTAATGCGCGCTGCCAAGGGTCATGCCAATCCCCAGGTAGTTCAGCAGGAACTGGAGCGCCAGCTGGAAACGCTAAACAGGCGCGGGGCAAACCTTACAATGGGTGAGTAGTGGCTCACCCAATCTGTACCAGTCACAGACCAAAATGTGCTTTTCATCACTTGACGGGATGTCTGACGTCTGCTAAGGTTAAGCTGCGTTCAAGCAGATCAAGGAAGGGCACATTTTGAGCTTCGTCGATTGCTTAATCCTTGCACCAGCAGAGTAATTAGCGGGCACCATACCGGGGTGCCCGTTTTCAATCAAAATCCAAACCGTCCATCTCAATCAGGAGAAGACCTAAATGGCAGATCCAATTAACGCTTTCACAATGGCACAGAGCCAGTTTGACCATGTGGCCAAGCTGCTTAACCTCGACCCACAAGTGGCCGAGATGTTGCGCTGGCCGACACGTGAGTTCAAATTCATGATCCCAATCCACATGGACGATGGTACGATGCGGGTTTTCTTTGGCTACCGCGTTCAACACAACGATGCTCGCGGCCCGTGCAAAGGCGGCATCCGCTTTCACCCTTCTGAGACGCTAGACACAGTCCGCGCCCTGGCGATGTGGATGACCTGGAAGGCAGCCGTAGCCGACATCCCGTTAGGGGGTGGGAAAGGCGGCGTTGCAGTCGATCCAGCTTCTCTTTCCATCCATGAACAAGAGAAATTGGTACGGGGCTGGATTGGACAAATCTGGCGGAATATTGGGCCCCGGCAAGATGTCCCTGCGCCGGATGTAGGCACCAACCCACGCATGATGGGCTGGATGATGGACGAGTACTCAAAGCTGGTTGGCCAATACACCCCCGGTGTGATCACCGGCAAACCAGTCGGCGGAGGTGGCTCCCTCGGGCGGACCGAGGCGACTGGCTTTGGCCTTACCTACACGGTGCGGGAGGCCATGAAACACCTTAAAATGGACCCCGCTAAATCCGTCGCCGCTATCCAGGGCTTTGGCAATGTTTCCCAATATGCCGCTATCGGGTTCAAAGACATCCTGGGCGGAAAGGTAGTGTGTGTATCTTATTGGGATCGCGAAGACCGCATGGCTTACACTGTCAGCCATCCCAAAGGTATCGATCCCCACTTCCTCCAATCCATCACGGATACTTATGGCACGATCGACAAAGACAAGGCGCGCGAAGCCGGATATGTCATTGAGGATAGCGATGCCTGGATCTCTAAAGACGTCGACGTACTGATCCCGGGTGCTCTGGAGGGCCAAATTAACGCCGAGACTATCAAGCGCGTCAGCACCCGTGTCCGCCTGGTGGCCGAGGGCGCTAACGGCCCGACTACCCCGGAGGCCGACGAAGTATTTAAACGCAATGGCGTGTTCGTCATCCCAGACTTCCTGTGCAATGCAGGAGGAGTCACAGTTTCTTATTTCGAAAGCGTGCAGAATGACATGAACTATTACTGGACGCGTGACGAAGTGCTTTCCCGCCTGGACACCAACATCACCTATGCTTTCAACAGCGTGGTGGAAATGGCGGAAAGCGAGAAGGTGTACATGCGCGACGCGGCTTACATGGTCGCCATCAATAAGGTGGTTAAAGCCATGGAGCTGCGCGGCCGGTTGTAACCCCCCCTGGCTGGTGAGGCGAGGCGGGTTTTTACGGGTGAGAGCTTGTAAAAACCCGATATCTGCTTAATGACTTGCTTGCCGATCCAATGGTACCGTAGTAATATTTTTGTGTTACAATGCTGAGTTGGTAGGGAAAATAGTAACAAAAGCCGCGTTTTCACGTTAATAGAGGTAGGATTCATGCTGAATTGGCATGATCTTGATGATAATCATCTACTAAATCTAGCCAAGGACGGTGAAGCGGAAGCGTTTGGTGAGCTGTACGAGCGACATGTCAACGCGGTCTATCGCTTTCTCTACGCCCGCCTGGATAATCGCATGGACGCAGAAGACTTCGCAGAAGAAGTTTTCATGCGGGCCTGGCATTCTTTATCCACTTATGATGAGCGGGGCATACCTTTTCTCGCCTTCCTATTGACCGTCGCTCGCAACGTGTTGATCGATCATTATCGACGCAACGGCCGCTCACCCCAGCAGGTATCGTTAGAAGACATCCAGGTGAGCGACACGAATCCTGAACCGGGTGAAATTATAACGACAAACCTGAACCATCATGAGCTACGCGGGGCACTGGATCAACTTAGAGATGATTACCAAGAGGTGCTTGTCTTACGTTTTCTGAATGATATGTCACCGCAAGAGACTGCTCGGGTGATGAAACGTTCAACGGGAGCGGTGCGGGTTTTGCAACATCGGGCCCTGGCAGCAATCCGGAAGTCACTGGATGAAAAACATGACCAAAGAATTAGATGAGGCACTGCAATCCTGCCTCGATTTGATTCGGGGTGGCCAAGAGACGGTCGACTCGGTTGTGACCCGCTATCCTGATCTGGCAGCAGAACTAAAGCCGCAGCTTGAGACCATACTTTGGCTTTCTGCTCATCGCCAGGCGCTCGAGCCGCGCCCAGGGTTTGTGGCCGCCTCCCGCCGCCGCCTGGTGACCCAATTACAACAAGAACAACGGCAGGTGCCCTTGACCTGGCGGGAACATTTACAGCAATTCTGGTCCGCACAAAAACTCGCTCCAGTTGCGTTCGTTTTTATTCTCTTGCTGACTCTTTTTGTCAGCGGGACGATCGTTTCCGCATCCCAGAAATCTTTGCCCGGAGACAATCTGTACGCCGTCAAGCGCACCCTTGAACAACTGGCATTAACCACCTCTCTCGATCAAGCCAGTGATGCCGAGCTGCAACTCCTGTATGCCAAAGAACGATTTGAGGAAATCAGGACACTCATGTTCGAGGGCCGCTACGAAGATGTTGCCAGCACAGTTCATGATTACCAAGATCATATCAACAAAACGATAGAGCTAATCGGAGCAGTCTCCGAGCAAGATGCGGTCCAGGCGCGCCAATTAGCCTTGGAACTGGAAACTATCCTAGCTCAACACAAGCTAATCCTGGCTGCCTTGAGCATCAACGCGCCAGATTCGATCTTCTCAGCAATTTCACAGGTGCTTGTGGCCGCAGAGATGGCCGAGTCTATGGCTGAGGAGTTCTCATTTCTCATTCCTCCCACGCCCACGCCTTTCCGCCCAACCTCAACACCGGTCCCCTCGCCTGTTCCCAGCGATACCCCTCGACCCACGCCGACGCTGGCTCCCACCGAGAGGCCACTCCCGACTGAGCCTGAGGAAGAGCCTACATCGATACCATCGAGGACGCCGGAGCCTAGCGCGACGCCTACTCCAAATCCTCCGTCGCTGACGCCAACAGATACCGAGGAACCGCCACCGCCACCACCGACGGAGACCGATACACCAGAGCCGACGCCAACCGATACACCAGAGCCGACGCCGACTGATATGACGCCACCGACGCCGGCGCCGACCGATACGCCCTTACCACTGACGTCGACGCCAATAAATTCCCCGCCGCCATTATTCACGATCCCCACACCCAGTTGAGCGCATTGTGTGAGGCAAGGAAATCCGGGGTTTTATTCACCCTAACTAACTCTCTGGTAAGTGATTTAAAACCCTTGCTTTTTTAGGCGAATTGTGTAATAATAATCGAAGTCGCCCTGCCTGGTTGCCCCCCCCAACCAGGCAGGGCGGTCTTTTTAACTGCCAATCTCAGGCCATCCGCTTACGGCGTTTGTGGTCGTAGAGGGACTTGTC
>DATDRM010000321.1:0-2934 GCA_035291705.1 Anaerolineales bacterium | reverse complement strand
GTGATCATGACCAACCGCCACGTGGCGCAGACTTTTTGCAAGATGGGGTCTCGGCGTCGTTGGAATTTTGAACCTGGAATGACCGCTCGCATTGACTACGTGGAGGAGCTGGGTGCGCAGGTGTCGGAGGAATTTGCCTTGACCAAGGTGATCGGTGTGCACGAGGATTTTGACCTGGCTCTCTTCAAGGTGGAGAGTGTCTCATCCACCGGGGCAAAGGCACCCCAACCCATGACAGTTTCGGCGAAATCGCCGGGCGATCTCGTCGGACGCGTGGTGTACTGCGTAGGCTACCCGGCCTGGGACGGCTACCGCAACGACCCCGAAACCATCCGCAAGATCTTCTCCAACATATTTGATGTCAAACGCCTGCAGCCAGGAGAAATTATGGCCTACATGGATCCGCAGAAGCAATTCATGCACGATTGCTCCACGCTGGGCGGCAACTCCGGCTCGTGTGTGATCGATCTGGAGTCGGACCACGTGATCGGCCTGCATTTCGGCGGGCGTTACCAGCAGGGCAACTACGCTGTGGCCCTGTGGGAATTGACCAATGACCCATTGATCAAGAAAGCGAAGGTGAATTATGTCTGACCAAGAACTCCACATTTGTTACGACCGCCTGTTTGAGCCAGCCTCTGAGGAGGAGATGGCGCTCCTGGAAAGCACGCTCTGGAACCCAGGGGCAACCCTGAGAGTACGCTTTATGGATGGGTTAGCAGGCGTGCAGGCCAAAGTCGAGCAGGTTGCCAAACAGTGGAGCGAGTTTGCTAACATAAAGTTCGATTTTGGCAGCGATCCAGACGCCGAGATCCGCATCTCGTTCACTGCCGATCCCGGTTCCTGGTCTTACCTGGGCAATGTCGCCCTGGCGATCCCTAAGGACCGGCCTACCATGAACTACGGCTGGCTCAGGCCTGAGACTTCGGATGATGAGTACTTACGCGTGGTGCTGCACGAGTTTGGCCACGCCCTGGGCTGCATCCACGAGCACCAGCACCCCACCGCCGGCATCCCCTGGAACAAGCCCGAGGTCTACCGCCGCTACGCCGGCCCGCCGAACTTCTGGTCTACGGAGAAGGTGGACTTCAATCTGTTCAAGAAGTACAGCGCCGACCAGACCCAATTCTCGGCCTTCGATACTGCCTCGATCATGTTGTACCCGATCCCCAAGCAGCTGACCGACGGCGTCTTCGAAGTGGGCTGGAACAAGCATCTTTCGGAGATTGACAAATCCTATATCGCCACGATCTACTCCTTCGATCTGACGCCGGTAGTCGACCTGGCGATCGGCGCTCCTCCAGTCAGCGCCGATATCGGCCTGCGGGGCGAAGAGGACCTTTTCCGCTTCAGGGTGTTGACCCAGGGCGCTTACGTCGTCGAGACAGAGGGCACTACCGATGTGATGATCGGGTTGTTCGGGCCTGACAGCCGTACGCAGCTGGTCGCCGGGGATGACGACAGCGGCCGGGGTTTGAACGCCCGGGTCGTGGCCGACCTCAAGCCAGGCGACTACTTCGTGCGCGTGCACCACTACAGCAAGTTCGGCACCGGCAAATACACCATCTGGGTACGCGCAGCCACATAATAGATACCAGAAAGCTGACCGTACTTCGCCGGCAAAGTAAATCTGTGTAATCCGTGTCCCAATCATCAAGGAGGACTCAGATGTCCCTGCGAGAAGCCTATATTGGCGTCCGCATCATGGAGACAAATGATAATTATTCCCGCGCCGACGCGCCGCTGATCACACCGCCTGAAACGCGTTCCAGGGGCGCCTACCAGTATTATGATGCGGATGAGTATGTTTGGGAGCGAATCCTGCGGGATCCTGAAGGTCAATGGGGAATCACATTCCATTTTGACCCCCTGGCGATGTCGGAATGGGTGGCGCGCGTCCCAGGCTTATATTGGAAACCCGGTTCTAAGGAAATGCGCCTGCTCAGTCCTGCAGCTCAAGAACCTACGGAGAGCCATTGGACACAGTACCGCCCGTGGGGTAAATCCCAGGTAGTTGCCATGGGTGGCATAGGGACGTTGCGTCTGCCGCCTGCCAATGATGGTATCCGGTTAGTCACCCTGACCACTTCATTAAACGCTTCGGCAGGAGTCCCAGCGTTAGTCGCCCCAGCTGTATGGGACAAGATTTGTCCAACCCCTCCTTACCAACCCGAAGGCAAGGTGCTGAGTGGGGAAGCGCGCTGGCAAGCGATGTCAGAGACATGGGCATCCCGTTTTCTAAATACCCGCGGCATCCCGCGCGGCTATTTAGTGCTTGACAATCCAGATGCCATCCAGGTTGGGGAGGAGGTTTCGGCAACGCAAATCCATCCCTTCACGGTTATGGAATATCGCTCCGGTGCCAAGGAGTTGTTCGATTTTGTTTATGCCACCGCGGATACGAAATCCTCAGGCTATCGAGGCGAGCTAGAGGAGTTCTTTGAGAAGTATAAAAAGGATCAGGGACGCTACGGGCGATATTTGTTGGCGGGTGATGTGGCATTGCCACTTTGGGATTCAGTCCACAACAGTCCAGAAGATTTACGTCGGGCCGATCCTACCGCAGGTTCACAGTTAAACCTGCTGGAAGCGCGCGTGCATGAGCACATGCTGGGAGGAGATACAATAGAACGGTTGTTGGAAGCGCTCGGATCCACCAGCACGAGCAAGGAAGATGTGGAGCGGATCTCGAAGGATATTGGCATCGAGCCTTCGAGCTGGTTTCGAGGTGGAACATTGGCGGAGGTGTGCAGCCAATTAATGGATGTGGTTGTACAGGACAAAAAATTGGAAGAACTGGTAGAGACATTTGTTGCCTACTATCCGCAATTGTTCACACCCCAGGAGGGTTAAAACCATGGCTTGGGATAGGAATTTGTCCAATTTACGCAACGTGCTGGCCGGCCTGTATTGGAACGTAGAGGAAGCCCGCCG
>DATDRM010000320.1:0-4546 GCA_035291705.1 Anaerolineales bacterium | reverse complement strand
ATTCCTTCGAACAGCAGGCGAAATTAGAACCGATACCAGATGATTGGTGCTATGTATACAACTTTGAGCAAGAACATAAACCCAATGCTATCAGACTTCCTGCCGGTAAAGGTACAGAATTTCAACATGACATGTCGCAATTCGTCGAGGAGCTGCGCACGACCCTATCATCAGCTTTTGATAGCGACGAATATCGGGCGCGCCGCCAGGTCGTCGAAGAAGAAATCCAGGAGAGGCACGAGAAGGCATTGGAGGAGATCACGGCGCGCGCCAAAGATCATAGCCTGGCGCTCCTGCGAACACCGGGTGGGCTTGTCTTCGCCCCGGTCCGGGATGGTGAGGTGCTGCCCCCTGAGGAATTCCAGAAATTACCTGAGGAAGTACGGCAAAGTATGGAAACAAATGTGGCGGAACTCCAGGCTCAATTGCAGAAAGTCCTTCTGATGGTTCCTGCCTGGCAACGCGAGATGCGCCATCGTCTGAGGGGTTTAAACCAGGAAATCACTACAATTGCAGTAAACGGATTGATGAATGAACTGCAGCTAAAATACACTGATGTCCCTGAAGTGCCTGGCTATCTCGATGCAGTCCAGCGGGACATTGTCGCGCACGCTAGCAATTTCTTGGAGATCGACCAGAGCCCAGCAGGCGAAACAGAGTCAGCCGTGCCTGCGATGACGGATCGTAACCGACGGGAACTATCCCCTCTCCGCCGGTATGAAGTTAACCTGTTCGTCGACCACCATGCATCTCAAGGTGCGCCGGTGATTTATGAAGATAACCCTACCTACCAAAATCTGATAGGCAGGGTAGAACATATGGCCCACATGGGCGCCTTGGTCGCCGATTTTACCCTGGTCAGGCCTGGTTCCTTACACCTTGCCAATGGCGGTTACCTGATCCTGGATGCACGCAAGGTATTGCTACAGCCATACGCCTGGGATGCGCTCAAACGCTCACTGGAATCTCGCCAGGTGCGCCTTGACTCCTTAGGTCAAATGTTAGGCTTGGTTAGCACTGTTTCGCTCGAACCAGAACCGATTCCATTGAACGTCAAAGTAGCATTGCTCGGCGACCGGCAACTTTACTACCTGCTCTCAGAATTAGATCCAGAATTTGATGAACTTTTCAAAGTACAGATGGAATTCGATGACCAGATGTCCCGTAGCTCGGAAAATGAAGAACTATACGCGCGAGTGATTGGATCCTTGGCGCGTAAAGAGCATTTACGCCCGCTTGACCGGGCTGCAGTCGCACGTATGATCGAACATAGCGCTCGCCTGGCAAGCGATGCACAAAAACTTTCTATCCGGGTCAAGGACATCATCGACTTGCTGCGCGAAGGTGACTACTGGGCTGGTGAACAAGGCAACCATAATATACATGCCACTGACCTCCAAAATGCTATCGACGCCCAGATTTTCCGGGCTGACCGCCTGCGGGAGCGTTACCAGGAAAATATTCTGCGCGAAACGATCATGATCACAACCGATGGATCTCAAGTCGGCCAGGTCAATGGTTTATCAGTGATCCAGATGGGGAATTTCACTTTCGGCATCCCCAGCCGCATAACCGCTCGCGTTCGCAGAGGCAAGGGCGAGGTCGTAAATATTGACCGTGAGGTAGAGTTAAGCGGCCCGATTCACTCAAAGGGAGTTTTGATTTTGTCTAGTTTCCTGGGAGCCCGGTATGCGGCAGAGACCCCGCTTTCACTTTCAGCCAGCCTGGTCTTCGAGCAGTCTTACAGCGGTGTGGAGGGAGATAGCGCCTCCTCTGCTGAACTTTACGCCCTGCTTTCAGCCCTGGCTGAGCTGCCCATTAGACAATCCCTGGCAGTTACCGGATCGGTCAACCAGCATGGTCAGGTGCAGGCGATTGGAGGGGTAAACGAAAAAATCGAAGGTTTCTTCGATATCTGCAATTCACGTGGTTTAACTGGAGAGCAAGGGGTGCTGATCCCCATTTCCAACGTCAAACATTTGATGTTGAAGAAAGAGGTTATCGATGCCGTTGCTGCGGGTAAATTCTACATATTCCCGATCACAACGATCGACCAGGGGATTGAAGTGCTTACCGGAATACCAGCGGGTGAAGCCGATGAAAATGGAAAATATCCTGAGAATTCGGTCAATGCCCGGGTACAAGCGCGGCTAGCGAAACTGGCTGAGAAGAACGAAGGGAAGGAAAATGATGAGAAGGAGGATGCAACTTGAGCGCCACTGAGCGGATTAAAGATATCCAACGCATCTTGGTCGCGCTTGACGCATCGCCGCAAAGCCTGGCTGCCCTGGAGGTCGCGGCAGAACTGGCAGCCAAATACGAAGCGGAGCTGATCGCTGTATTCGTTGAGGATATCAACCTCGTCCGGCTGGCTGAATTTCCTTTCGCCCAAGAAATCGGAAATTTCTCAGCCATCTCACGCCAGCTGGAAAGCCAGCATATCGAACGCGAACTGCGCGCTCACGCCAGGTGGGTCGAACGAATCACGGCGACGATTGCCAAGCGCACCAACTTGCGTTGGTCATTTCACACTACGCGCGGCGCCATCCCAGGGGAGTTACTGAGCGCGGCCCTTGAGTCAGACCTGATCATCCTCGGAAAGACTGGCTGGTCTGGCCACCGACAGCTCGGTTCAACCGCACGTTCTCTGGTCGTGCAGGCACCCCTCCCTACCCTGTTCTTAAAACGCAGCCTGCGTTCTGGTGTGCCGGTAATGGTCGCATTCGAGGATTCCCCTTCCGGTCGAAAAGCCCTGGCGATCGCCCGCTTGTTAAGACTCTCCGATAACCCTTTCACCGTTTTAGTACTGGCTACCGACCTCGAAGAAGCTAATCGGCTGCAATCGGAAGCTCAATCCATGCTGGAGCCAGCAGGTATCCTGGCCAGTTACCGCTGGCTTTCTGATATGGATGGGCAAAAGTTGGCCCGGTTACCACGCCTTGAGGGTTGTGAAGTTATGGTGTTGCCTGCCGACAGCCAGTTCTTCTCTGAAGACATTCTCCTGAGCATGGTCAATGAAACCGACTGCGCGGTGTTGCTCGTCCGGTAATAATAACGGGAAACTATGCCTTACACCACATTGATCTCCGTCAATGAACTTGCAGATCATTTAGACGATCCAGAATGGGCAATCATCGATTGCTGTTTCTCACTGGCGGATCCCGAACGCGGACGGCGCGATTATTTCATGGCGCATATTCCCGGATCCATATATGCGCACCTGGACGAAGATTTATGCAGCCCGGTGAGTAAAGGAATTACCGGCCGCCACCCCCTCCCTTCCAAGGATGAAATTACACAGACCTTGAGCAAATGGGGGATCGATTCTGATGTCCAATTGATCGCTTATGATGATGCTGGCGGAGCGATGGCGGCTGCTCGTTTATGGTGGATACTGCATTGGTTAGGACACGAATCCAAGGCCGTGCTCGACGGTGGTTGGCAAGCGTGGCTTGGAGAAGAAAAGCCAACCCACTCGGGGTTTGAGCGTCGGAATCCACGCAATTTTATCCCCCACATGAAACCACATCTGCTTGTTGATTCAGAGACAATCTTCGCGAGCATCTCTGAACCGGAAATCCTGGTATTCGACTCGCGCACCGTCGACCGGTATCGTGGTGAGAACGAGACTATCGACCCGGTTGCTGGACATATCCCCGGCGCAATTTCTGTTCCCTACCCAGATAACCTGGACGCAGAAGGGAGATTCCTCTCTGGGGAGGCGTTGCACGCCCGCTTCCAATCCCTGCTTGGCGGCGTGCCAGTTGAAAACGCAATCTATTACTGCGGCTCAGGCGTCACTGCAGCTCACAACCTCCTGGCCTTAGCCCATGCTGGCCTGGGGGACGGCAGACTTTATGCCGGTTCCTGGAGCGAATGGATCACCGACCTGTCTCGACCCGTAGAAAAGGGGTAAAATAAAGACGAATGGGGGATGAAGATTATCGATTTAAGTCAACCACATTTCCGCGCATGACAAATGCTTTGAATTCTTTCCACATCATGGTTTCTCCTTTTGATTACGAAATCATTCTCTTATCGAATTTATCACTCTCTGAAGCTCACGAATGATTATCTTATCGGTCGCAATTGGACGATAAGACTGCCATTGGCTGGTAAAGGTTGGTTCGTTAGTATTGGTCTATAGGAATCAAAGCCTCCTTGCGCATTGATCGCAGGTGATGTGAGCACTTGACCTTCAGTCATCCAATCTTCCCTAAATATCACGACCGGCTCATAAGCCTCCTTGAGAGGTCCGTGATCTAAAGATAAATTAAATCCGCTTATCGGATCCTTCCCTAAATTGAGAACAACCAGCACAGCTTCCTCTTTACTGGCGCGCAAAAAACTAAATATCGCTTCGTTATCCACCTGCACGGGGAAGTAATCACCGACGCGCAACGCGGCTGTCAAGAGTCACTTAAGATGTCCACAAATCGATCGCTTAAAATGTCCACTTTTCGGTAACTCAATTTGTCCACTGGCCTCCTTTCCGAATTCTTTAACATTCGTCTCGTAGCTTGAACCTTAACAAATCCAATACTGT
>DATDRM010000319.1:0-3096 GCA_035291705.1 Anaerolineales bacterium | reverse complement strand
CAGCCCCATGATCTCCCAGCCGACGAACAAGGTCAGCAGGTTATCAGAGACTACCAGGGTGTACATCCCGAAGGCAAACAGGGCGATGAAGGCGAAGAAGCGCGAATACATCGGTTCGATGGAGGGTACGCGGTGCTTATGACCGTGCTCATCGGAAACCGTAGCTCCGTGCGGCTGCAGGCCGGCATGATCGGCATCGCCCTTCGGTTGGCCGAAGTTGTGGTAACCGACGCTGTAGATGAAAATCATCAGCACGGTCCAGGCTACGAAGAACAGCGTCACCGCTGTGAGCGGGTCAACCCACACCCCAATTTGGAAAAACGTGTCGCCCGTTGGAAACCAGTTGGTCACCGAAGTGAATGGGGTTGCTCCCAGGTGTTCTACTTGAAAGGCGCGCACAAAGACCGCCATGCTGCCCAGCCAGGAAAGGAAAGCAGCCCCAACGGCAATCGAGTGGCTGAGAGCCTTGCTCCGGTTTGTGAAAAGTACGATCAGGAAAAACGCCAGGATCGGCGGAAGGGGAAGAAGCCAAATGATGCTTTCAGTCGTCATAAGCCGCCTCAGATCACCATTTCAAGAGATCGATCTCATCCGCAGCCACGGTGTGACGGCGGCGATAGATCGAGATGAACAACGCCAGGCCGACCGCTACTTCCGCGGCCGCCACAGCGAAGACCATCACTGCAAAAGCCTGCCCGGCGATCATCTCCGGGGTCCGGAAACGCCAGAAAGCCAACACGTTGACGATCACCGCGTTCAACATTAGCTCCACCCCCATTAAAACGGCAACCGCGTTCTTGCGGGCCAGCACGCCATACAGGCCGATACAGAAGAGCGCAGCTGAAAAAACCAGGTAATAAGATAACGAGATCATGATTTCCTCTCCCATGCTACGACGATCGCTCCGATCAGCGCCGCCAGCAGGAGTACCGAAGCCAGCTCGAAAGGCAGTACATACCCATCGGGCGAGACCAGGGCCTTACCCAACTCCAGGAGGGGATCGACGCCCGCCGGCAGATCGGGCAGCGGCGTGCCGAACCCGTTCCAGGTGCTCAGCATCCACGTCAGCCCACCGAACAGCAACAACGCAAGTAGGATCGACATCCACCAGCCTGGATTTACCTGCGGGCCGCTGTCTTGCATCACGCGCCGAGTCAGCATGATGGCGAAGATCATCAGGATCGAAATCGCCCCGATGTAGATCACCACCTGCACCACTGTAAAAAACGGGGCGTTGAGCAGGGCAAACATGACCGCCACCCCGAACAACGTCACGATCAACCACAAGGCGGCGTGTACCAAATTACGGGCGGTGACTACCATCACCGCCCCTCCCAGGGTTCCCACTGCCGTAACCAAAAATACCACTTGCATTGCGGTCATAAACTCACTCCTGTACGATGAGTTCTTTATAATCGGCTTCTGGAGCTACCGCCACCGGCCGCACCTCCGCCACCCGTTTGCGCTCGAAGCGGGCATAGGTGCGCAAGAGCTGCACCGTCCCCCAGGCGATGATCAGGTTAGCCGACAAATGGCTGATCACGTAGACCGGCGTGGAGACACCTTCGATGACCTTATCCAGGATAGCCGTAACGATCAGCAAGACCAGCGCCAGCGGGGTGAGGAACTTCCAGCTGAAGCCGAGCATCTGGTCAATGCGCAAACGGGGAAAAGAGTATTTGATCCACATGATCACCCAATATATAAAGAATGCTTTGATAAACAGGTAAACGACTCCCAGGATAGGCACCTGATCGGCGAAAGGCCCGCGCCAGCCGCCCAGGAAGAGGGTGGAGAATAACGCCGAGACCGTCAAGGCGTGCAACAGCTCCCCAGCGTAGAACAGGCCAAACTTCATCCCCGTGTACTCGATATGAAACCCGGCCACGATCTCCGACTCGGCCTCGTTGATATCGAAGGGAGCCCGGCCAAGTTCGGCGATAGACGTGATCAGGAAAATGATCGCCGCCAATGGCGCAACCAGGATATACCACGGCTCCTGCGCATTAACGATCACCTGCAAGCCCATCGAGCGTGCCAGGAGCACCGGCACTAGCAGGGCGATCACCATTGGCACTTCATAGGAAACCATCTGGGCGACGGTGCGAAAAGCGCCCAGCAAGGCGTACTTGTTGTTGGAGGCCCAGCCTGCCATGATCACCCCCAAGGTCCCGAGCGCACCGACGGCAACGATGTAGAGAACGGCGACATTCACGTCAGCCCCCAGGATGGTCGGCGCCATGGGGATCACCGCCCAGAGCAGTAGCACAACTGCCAGAGCCATGATCGGCGCAATGTTATAAATGATCCGGTCTGCGCCGACAGGTGTGATATCTTCCTTGATCAGCAGCTTAATGACATCGGCAATCGGCTGGATCAGCCCAAAGGGACCCAGCCGGTTCGGTCCCAAACGGTCCTGGAAGCGCGCCACTACCTTTCGTTCCACCCACACCAGCAGGATGTCGACGATCAACAGAAAACTGGCCAGCACGACCACCCCCAACACCGTCAGAATAACGGTCACCAGGCTCGCTGGCAGTCCTAAAGCGGTTAACCAGCCAGTCAACCAATTCGCTATCGCATTAATCGGATCACCCATACCAATTCTCCTGTATATCGGCGATTTCCCTGGCGGGATACGCACAAAAAGGCTGAGGGAAGTTCTCCTTCAGCCTTTCGAAATCTTCAATTCCTGTCCCCTACATCCATTCCAATGTGCCTTTGCGCCAGGCATAAACCAGGCCGGCGACCAGGATGAGGATAAAAATAACGCCTTCTATGACAGCAAACAAGGGGATTTGATCGAACGCAATTGCCCAGGGGAACAAGAAAACGACCTCAACATCGAAGATGAGAAACACCAGGGCAAAGATATAATATTGGGCTTTGAACTGCACCCAGGTCTCCCCGTAGGTTTCAATACCGCATTCGTAAGTTTGCGATTTGAGGGCATTCGGTTTGCGAGGCGCAATAATTCGGGGGATGACCAGCGCCAGGCCAGGAAAAACGGGAGCTAAGATAAGGAAAATTCCGATGAAAAGCCAATCATTGTGCATAGATGCTCCTGAGACGGCTGGAGTATCGCGTAACCTAGGT
>DATDRM010000318.1:0-3991 GCA_035291705.1 Anaerolineales bacterium | reverse complement strand
TGATAGACGCACAACCAGGGACGGGAGGCGACCAGTTCTTCGGGTAGGCGGGATAACCAACTCAACAGGAGCGTCAATAATCCTTGTTCCAGCAGGCTGTAGCCATCGTGCTCAACCAGGTCGGCCGCCCGCGAAAGCTCCCCACTTTTCAGCCAATGCTCCACAGCAGTGTAGGCGTCCCCCTGGCCTTCAAACCACAGCGCGGCCTTGCGGTGCAACTCAGGCAGCTGGTCGCCGTGCAAACGCTGCAAGCGGTGGCGCAAAAAATCCACAAACAGGCGGTGATAGCGGTACCAAAGCCGCTCATCATCCAGGGGCACGATGAACAGGTTGGCCTGTGCCAGGTACTCCAAAACAGCCTGGCTGGATAAAGTCGAGAATTGAGAGTCGAGAGTAGTGAAGAGGGGACTATTTTCGATTCTCGACTCTCTACTCTCAATCACTGCATCACACAATGGCCCGCTCAGGCGGTCGAGGATCGAGGTTTGCATCAAGAAAGTTTGTACGCTCTCCGGCTGCCGGATGAGGACCTCCTCCACTAGATAATCCAGGACATATTGGTGGCTGCCGGTGAAGGCTTCGATAAAAGCCTGGGCGTCGGCCCTCCCGCGCAGCGAGATTCCCGCCAGATGCAACCCGGCGATCCAGCCTTCCGTGCGAGCATTCAAGGCCGCCACCCCATCTGGCGTAATCCCCAGCCTCATCCTTGAATTCAGGAAAGCCTGCGCTTCTTCCAATGTAAACCGCAAATCGGACGAGCGCAGCTCGGTCAATAAACCCCGGCCTCTCAGCCGCGCCAGGTGGACCGGCGGGTCGGAGCGCGTGGCGATGACCAGCCGCATCTGGGGAGGCATATGCTCCAGCCAGAAAGCAAGCCCGGAGTGGATAGCCGGCGATTCGATTAAATGATAGTCGTCGAGCACCAGGACGAATTCCCCGCGGAGCGCGCTGACTTCGTTGTTCAGCACGGTGAGGGCTGCTTCGAGTGGAGGCGGCGTGGCAGCCATCATCGCCAGGGCAGTCTCTCCAAGATCACCTCGGATGGTCTGGAGCGCGGTGATGTAATACGAGAAGAACCGGATCGGGTCGTTATCCGTTTCGTCGAGGGAAAGCCAACAAAACGTTCGCACGTTTAAAGGTTGGAACGTTGGAACGTTGCGGATCCATTCGCTGAGCAGAGTGGTTTTACCGAATCCGGCGGGAGCGGAAAGGAGGATCAGGTTGCCCTGCAGACCCTCGTTTAATCGATCGATCAGGTGAGGGCGCGATACCAAACCCGGTGGGACCGGAGGAGGATGTAATTTCGTAGCCAGGAGAGGAGGGAGCTGTGGCACGTAACTCAGGCAGAATTGCTTAATCCCGAACAGGCATTTTTGCGGTATGAGATCAGCTGATTAACACCTATAATCGCCAAGAGTTTTGGTTCCTTTCCTCATTTATCATATACCGCGCCATTCCACGCTCCCTAATTAATGGTACTATTAATGTCCGATATCTCTGACCAGACAAGGGAACCTGATGAAAACGAAACGTCAAGCCTCTCGAGAAAAACGGAAACAGCAACAACTTCGCACCAGGCTGATTTGGGGCGTGGTGGGACTGGCCCTGGCAGCCATCATCGGTTATGCGCTCTGGGTGGCCTTCCGCCCGACAGCCGGCCAATCCGTGCCGATCATGGCCGACACCGGACACATCCCCGATGATGCAGTGCCCGGACCCTATAACAGCGACCCGCCCACCTCTGGGCCACACTATGCCGAAGACTTGCCAGCTGGTATCTACCAGGAGGCTGACCTGGCGGGGCTGCCCGAACATCCCGAGGGCTTGCTGGTGCACAGCCTGGAGCACGGCTACGTCATCTTTTGGTATAACTGCGATCTGCTCGACGAAGGGGGATGCAGCGAACTTAAAGAGCAGATCCAGGGTGTCATGGATCAATCCGACAATTTCAAAGTGATCGCCTTCCCCTGGAAATCGACCGACGCCCCGCTGGTCATGACCTCCTGGGGCAAGCTGCAGCGGTTTGAGTCTTTTAACCCTGCCCAGGCGCAGCAGTTTGTCGAGCGCAACCGCAACCATGCGCCGGAGCCAAACGCGCCTTAATCCGATGCACTCCTACCCACGAGAGCGGCCCTTCTTTGGAATCCCCCCTTCGGTAAAGCCATCCAACCGTCTGGTCCCCTGGATCGGGCGGCATTGGCAGTTGCTATTCGCCGCCATCATGGGTCTTTACGCCGGGCTGCCTCTTCTGGCGCCCGCCTTCATGCAAATCGGCTGGACAGCGGCCGGAAACGCCATCTACACCCTGTATGCCACGCAATGCCACCAGCTGCCCCAGCGCTCGTTCTTCCTGTTTGGCCCCAAGGCGATGTATTCCTTGGGTGAAGTCCAGTCAGCCTGGCAAGACACCCTCGACCCGCTGATCCTGCGCCAGTTCGTCGGCAACCCCGAGATGGGTTGGAAGGTGGCCTGGTCAGACCGCATGGTGGCGATGTACACCAGTATCGTTGCGTTCAGCGTACTCTGGGGACTCCTGCGCCGCTGGTCCAGGTTGCCCCGCCTGCCGTGGTGGGGCCTGCTCCTGCTGCTCCTGCCGATGACCTTCGATGGCACATCCCACTTCATCAGTGACCTGGCTGGAATCGGGCACGGTTTCCGGGACAGCAACGCCTGGCTGGCTTCTTTGACGGAGAATCTCCTCTCTCCTGCTTTCTACCCAGGAGACGCCATCGGCTCTTTTAATTCATGGATGCGCCTGCTCAGCGGAGTATCCTTTGGGCTGGGGATTGTCTGGTTTGTCTTTCCCTACCTGGAAGAACTGTTTGTGGGGCTCACGGCTCAAAGTCAGGCATCTTCGACTGTGGAATCTTAGCATGTCATCATTGCCAATCCGAGTGCTCCTGGCTGATGACCACGCTGTTGTGCGGGCTGGTATCCGCCAGATTTTGGACCACGCGCCGGACATCCAGGTGATCGCCGAGGCGGGGGACGGAGAAGTCGCTCGGGCACTGATCGAAAGACATCTGCCTGACGTGGCTGTGCTGGACATCCAGATGCCCATACTCAGCGGCATCGAAGTCACACGCTGGGTGCGCGCCCACCAGCGCCACGTCGGGGTGCTGATCCTGACCGCTTACGACGACGATCCTTATGTGTTTGCCGTGCTGCAGGCCGGGGCGAACGGCTATGTGCTCAAGACGGCTTTGCCAGCTGAGATCATCCAGGCGGTGCGCGATGTCAACGCAGGTAAATCGGTGCTCGACCTGGCGATCGTTCAGAAGGTGATGGCACACATCTCCGGCGGACAAACCCAGGCGCCGGTCGAGCAGCTCACCGCGCGCGAGATGGAAGTATTGACCCTGGTGGGGCGCGGGTACACCAACAAAGCGATCGGCGTTCAGCTCAGCATCAGCGACCGCACCGTGCAGGGTCACCTGGCCAAGATCTTTGATAAGCTTCAAGCTGCCAGCCGCACGGAAGCGGTGATGCGCGCCGTCTCCCTGGGCTGGTTACCCCCCGACCTGGGGGCTCCAACCCCCGCATAATCATGACGAATCCCGCGGCCCGCTTCTCATGGCGCAGCCTGACCCCGCAGCTGCTGGCTGTGTTCATCCTGCCCCTGATCGCGCTGGTGTTAGCCCTGGCTTTCGGCGGCCTGTACCTGCACCAGCAGGCTATGCGTAGCCTGGTCGCTGAACGCGACGAACGTTCCGCCCGGGCGGCAGCCAGCGCGCTGGGTGAGCAGCTTAACCGCCAGGCTTCCCAATTGCAGGACCTTCTGAGCCAGGCAGAGCCTGCCGCTTCTCCGCAAACGCTCGCTGCGATCTTGCGCTCCTCCAGTTCCAAACTTTCCGACTTTGATCGAGGGCTGGCTCTCCTTTCACCCGCCGGAGAGGTGCTGGCTTACTCTGGCGAGGGCAGCTTGTGGGAAAACTTCAACCCAGGAGAATACCCGCATCTCTTCGCCTCTCCACCGGATACCCAGGCCTTT
>DATDRM010000317.1:0-8579 GCA_035291705.1 Anaerolineales bacterium | reverse complement strand
CAGGAACTGGTGTATGACCTGCACCAGATGATCGACCGGAGGGAAATCCCGCGCGTTCCGGTCGTGGTCGACAGCCCGCTGGCGGTGAACGCTTCGGATATTTTCCGCGCCCACCCGGAGTGCATGGACCAGCAGTCGCTGGATTTCCTGCGCGACGACGTGCACCATTCGATCCTGGGCTACGGCCTGGTGACATACACGCGCTCGGTCGAGCAGTCCAAGGCGCTCAACGATATCGAGCAGCCCATGATCATCATCTCCGCCTCGGGCATGGCGGAAAGCGGCCGGATACTGCACCACCTGCGGAACAACATCGAAGACCCACGCAACACGGTCTTGATCGTCTCCTGGCAAGCGCCCTACACGCTGGGCCGCCGGCTGGCCGACCGGGAGACGAAGATCAAGATCTTCGGCGAGGAGTTCACCCGCCGGGCGGAAGTGGTGACGATCGGCGGCTTCTCGGCCCACGCCGGGCAGCCCTTCCTGGCCGAATACGCCCAGGCGGTGAAAGGGCAGGTGAAGCGGGTCTTCCTGGTGCACGGGGAAGCCGGGCCGGCGCAGGCCTTGAGCGAAAAGCTGGCTGAGGCGGGGATAAGGCAGGTGTATTATCCGGAGCTGCACACGGTGGTTGAAATCTAAGGCCGGTATACGGACCCTTAGAATGTCATTCAAGCCGATTGGCAGGCAGGTGAGCTTGACCGCCAGCCTGCTCCTGCTGGCAAGCATCGCCCTTTGGCAAGTTAAACCAGACGGGCTGGCCAGTTTGTCTGCCAGCCAGGCAGCCGCGGGGCAGCCTGGGGAGGCGAGAATAGAGGAGCGCGCCTATCTCCCGCTGATCGTGAAGCCGGGCGCGCCGCCGCCGCGGATCGCGGGTTGCGATGTTTTCCCCGCCGATAATATCTGGAACAGCCGGGTGGATACGCTGCCCCTTCACCCCAACTCAGAGGCTTACATCGCCACGATTGGGGAGAATACCGGTCTTCACCCAGATTTTGGTTCAGGCGTATGGCCACCCGGCTCCAACAGCCCGATCGGGATTCCATTCAGCGACGTGCCCGGCGATCAGCCCCGGGTGCAGGTGAATTTCATCTGGTGGCCGGGGGAAAGCGATCCCGGCCCATATCCCCTGCCGCCCAACGCGCCGATTGAAGGGGGACCAGATGCGGACGGCGACCGGCACGTGATCGTGGTCGACCGGGAGCGCTGCATCCTTTACGAGCTGTATTATGCCTTCCCACAGCCAGACGGCAGCTGGGAGGCCGCCAACGGGGCGATCTTCGACCTCAAATCCCACCGGCTGCGGCCAGATGGTTGGACGTCTGGCGACGCGGCCGGCTTACCCATCCTGCCCGGGCTGGTGCGCTACGATGAAGTGACCGGCGGGGCGATCCGCCACGCGCTGCGCTTCACCGCGCCGCAAACGCAGAAGGCGCACGTGTGGCCGGCCCGCCATGACGCTTCAGACCGGACGGGGGCTGAGTATCCCCCGATGGGCCTGCGCCTGCGGCTGCGGGCAGATTACCCCCTTACCGGCTTTGCGCCGCCGGTCAAAGTGATCCTGCAGGCGTTGAAAACGTATGGCCTGATCCTGGCGGACAACGGATCGCCCTGGTACATCTCCGGCGCGCCGGATGAGGGCTGGGATAATGACGTCTTGCACCAGCTGGGGCAAGTCAAAGGGTCTGATTTCGAGGTGGTGGATGCTTCGATCCTGATGGTCGATCCCGATTCAGGCCAGGCTGCTGCGCCTTAGCGGGGTGGATTAAAGTTGATTGATCGGTGGGATAGCTTCTGCTATAATCCCCCTATCAGGAGAGGTGCCGGAGTGGACGATCGGGGCGGTCTCGAAAACCGTTGTGGTCCTTGTGGCCACCGTGGGTTCGAATCCCACCCTCTCCGCAAAGCGTATAACTATCAGAGCATCTTCGCCGGCAGCAACGCTTGGTGAACGACTGTCAAAGTGCTGAAGGTATACGCTGGAGATCGCTCAGTTCGCGCTGGGCGATCTCGCTTTTAACGTACATATCCTTCATTGTATGTACTCCTCGACACTGGTCAAGGCACTGGCGAAACAAGTTTCGCACGACATCAGGAAGGCTGGATAGGATCGAAAAACGAAGCAACGCATGAACATAATTATGCTATGATAAATAAAAATGAGAATCCCCTTTTAGAACAATGGAAAGGGGGCCGAAATGAATAATTCCTATGCACCCTACAAAACGATGATCTTGGAGGAAGGATGAAAAAGAACTGGTGGAGCAGCCTGCAGGTCAAAATCATCGCCTGGTCTTTTGTGCCCACGGTGATCATCCTTTCTGCAGTGGCTTGGTTCACTTTCTATTCATATCAAAAGGTGATCGGAGATCTTGCCATTAAGCAAGAATCAGATGTTGTCCGAACAAAATTTGGGCAGGTCACCGACGCGTTGGGGAGGTTGATCGATCCTGTCCTGATTCCGGTTATCCGGGACATCCTTTACTATAACAAAGAGCCATTAATGGTACGAGCACAAAACATCTTTGACCGTGCGAATGATTTAGAGATGTTTGATGGAGGAATTTATATTTTAGATCCTCAAGGCAAGGTGAGCTTTAGCCTGCCTGAAAAATCTGATCTTTTTGGCGCGGATTGGTCTAGCACGCCGACATTTCGTTATATTACCGATCATACAAACACATACGCTTTCACCGATCTGCAATATGCGGGATCGAATAGCAATGAAATCATCTGTGCAGCGGTAGCGATGACGGGCTTACAGGGGGAATTCGTAGGCGCAAGTTATTACTGCTTTACAATCGGTCCTGCAATACAAAACGCATATTACAAAACATTGAATGATCTTAATCTCGGTCCAGGCATATTCGTTCTTGACGGGAACCAACGCGTCCTCTTTTCTACTATTCAATCCGAAATAGGCAAAGACTTATCGGGCGAAGCTTACATCCAAGAGATACTTAATGGACAGATATCGAGCGGACGTTTCCGAAACGGATCTATAGATATGGTGGTAAGCTATGTTCGATCAGCTCTTCTGGCCAGGGATCAAGTGCGCTGGATCATGTTAAAAGAGCAGAGTTGGTCCGAGATCATGCGGCCTACATTAGCATATAGGCAGCTCCTACTGGTAATGTTGGCGTTAGGGGTGATCGTGCCGGTGCTGGTGACCGCATATGGGGTAAGGCACATCACGGATCCGATCCAGAAGTTGATCCAGGCCGCCGGGCAGGTGACCGCAGGCCAGTTCAAGCACCGAATTGAAGTAAAAACAGGCGACGAGATCGAAACCCTGGCTGAGCAATTCAACCTGATGTCGGCAGAATTGGATGACTCGTATTCTTTGTTAGAGAAAAAAGTCGCCGAGCGCACCCATGAATTGGCCACACTCAACGCCATCGCTGCGCGTGTGAGCAGTTCGCTCGATCTCAACGAGATTATGGCGGACGCACTGGAGCGAATTATGGAACTGACCGGGATGGAGCATGGCATCGCTTATCGAATCGCGGGCGGCGAAGGCGGCGCGGTGAACACCGGAACAGAAGCGGAGGAGGCCTATCTCCGCGTGATGGCATTTCGCGGGCTGCCACCCACCTTTGCCGATTTTGGCGATAGGTTACCCTTGAGGCGGAGTGCCGCCGGTGTGGCAGGCCGCCGCGCTGAACCGGTGATCTGGACACTCGCGGAGTTGCCTACGGAAAGCGCTTTCAGGGAGAGATTGGCGACTTTAGGGGTTGAGCAGATTATTGCGATTCCGCTGGTGGCCAAAGGTCGATTGGTCGGATCGCTCAATCTCAGCACGAATCAGAGCCGGACCTATCCGCCGGAGCAGATCGCACTCTTGAAAACGATTGGGCAGCAGATCGGCGTGGCTGTTGAAAATGCCCACTTGTATGAACAAGCAGAACAAACGGCGATTGCGGCCGAGCGGAGCCGCCTGGCGCGCGAGCTCCATGATGCGGTCACACAGACACTTTTCTCTGCCAATCTCATCGCCGATGTGATACCCCGGATCTGGAAACGCAATCCAGAAGAAGGATTGCAGAATTTGGAAGAACTGCGCCAGCTAACGCGCGGCGCGCTGGCAGAGATGAGGACCTTGCTGTTGGAGATGAGGCCTGAATCATTGGAACGTTCGGATCTCAAATCTCTGCTTACCCAACTGGCCGATGCATTTATAGGCCGTGTCCGTGTTCCAGTTTCCCTGGTTATCCAGGGAGATTGCGAACTGACCCATGAAGTGAAGATCGCCTTTTACCGGGTCGCCCAGGAGGCGCTGAACAACATCGCCAAACATTCGGGCGCCAGGCAAGTTGAGCTCCATCTGGATTGCCAGCCTAGTCATTTGAATTTATGCATAAAAGATGACGGGCTTGGTTTTGATGTCAGCTTCATTCCACCTGACCACATGGGGATTGCGATTATGCGTGAGCGGGCCAATTCGATTGGAGCCAGTTTAAAGATTGAAAGCCAGCTAGGCCAGGGCACAACGGTTGAACTGGACTGGGGACCGGCACGGAAGGAAGGGAACTATGAATACGCTTCAGACCATCCAGGTGATGCTAGTTGATGATCATAATGTGGTTCGCAGTGGCCTGGCCACATTTTTGAGAGCCTATGACGATCTGGAGCTGGTGGGTGAGGCAAGAAATGGCCTGGAAGCTCTCAATCTTTGTCATCGAAAGAAACCGGATGTGATCTTGATGGACCTGATGATGCCCGAGATGGATGGCATCGCGGCAACACGGGCAATTTTAGCCGACTACCCGGAGATTAAAATCATCGCCATGACCAGCTTCGAAGAAGAGGAACTTGTGCATGGCGTGCTGGCAGCGGGAGCGATCAGCTATTTGCTCAAGAATGTTTCATCCGATGAGTTGGCAAAGGCAATCAGAGACGCGGTCTCGGGCAGATCGACGCTTTCCCCCGAAGCCGCCAGAGTGCTTGTTCAAGCAACTCGTCCAACGAAGCAGTCTTTGTTTGACCTGACAGAACGAGAGAAAGAAGTTTTGAATCTCGTTGTGCAGGGTCAAAGCAACCAACAGATCGCCGAGGCCCTGGTGATCAGCGTCGCCACCGTGAAAGCCCACATCAGTAGTATTCTCTCCAAGCTGCAGGTCTCCAGCCGGACAGAGGCAAGCGCGTACGCGATCAAGCATAAAATCGTTTCTCTGTAAACAGAGTATTCTACTTTAGTATAAACAACAATACCTTTGGTATAAGAAAAAATACAATCCAAAGGCTACCCTGCAACTCCTCGGTAGATGGATGCGCCCGAGGAGTTTTTCTTATATAGTAGAGAGAGCGTTCGGAAACTCTCTAACTGAACTTTAAAAAGATTGACTACTCCAGAAGGTTGGATAAGATGAATGCGCCAACACCACCTTTCCAACACAGAAGGAGTAGTCAGAATGAAGTCTACCATTCCAAGGGGCCAATCGGCAATCCTGAAACCTGTTCCCGTCTTGGATTTGTCGCCGCTGCCTGCCAAACTGCGTGGCAAACTGCGGCTCAGCCCGGAGCAACTTCTTGCGGTCATTCACGCTCCTGTCCTTGCCGGGTGGGCACTGAGGATGACCCGGCTGGTCGGAAAGCCGCGGTTGCCTCGGGGTCCGGGCGGGAGACCGCCAGTTTACCAGGACAGCGGTATCTTGTTGATGGCGGTGGTGCAAACCACCTGGCGCAAATCCTATGAGCAGATCGTGGATTGGATCGCCACGAATGAAGGTTTGGCGCTCGCCCTGGGCTTTAGGGAGCGCACTCCAGAGGGAAAGTTGCGCACGATTTCGAAAGGCCAGTACTGGGAAAGGCGGCAAGCCCTGGGCATCCTGCCCTTTCTGTTCTTCTTTCTGGCGCTGGTGGCCCAACTGATCCGCCTGGGAGCCATCACTGGCAAGGAATTGATCGTGGATTCGACCCTGCTGGAAGCCTGGTGCAAGGCCGATCCCGGCGCAGCCTGGCAGCAATACGCTGGGAAAGCACATGTGTTCGGCTACAAGGTGCATACGGTACTATGCCGACAAGCCAACTTGCCTGTGTTTGTCCTGGTAACTCCAGCCAACGTGCACGACTCCCGGGTCGGATGGTTCATCTTGTTGCTCGCTGCCCTCCTGTATGGCTTTCGGGTGCTGGTCGTGTATGCCGATGCCGCTTACTTTGAGCGCCGTTTTTTCTGGGTGGTCTTCAACTTCTTGGGGGCCCATGCCGCAGTGGACTACAACCTGCGACGGGCTGGCAAGCGTAAACTGGCAACCCTGTTCTTCCTGCGGCAGTGGAAGCGGTTGGTGATCTGGCCTCGCTCGGATATCGAGCGCCACTTTGCCTGGATGAAACGTTACTTCGGTTTGAAATACTTTCAATGCTACACCTGGATGCGAGTTACGCAATTTGTCCTACTGACTTATATCGCTGCTTTAGCGGTGGCTCTGGCAGCCCAGCGTTATCAACGCCCGGAGCTGGTCCGTCGCCGATCTATGGTTCTAGCTCAAGTGTGACAACGTCAAGTTTCCGAACGCTTTCAGTAGAAACAAAGTTCTTGATTTTTCCAATGAACCGTAAGGAGGCTCAAAATGAACACGAAATGGATCATCATCACACTGTGCATCGTTGCACTTGTCACCGCCGCGATCAGTATCAGCCTGAATGTCCAGGCGGACGCCAGCGCACCGGCGGATCAGACCGGCCCGTACAAGGTCGGGTTTGTGACGAATACTTACTATGACAGCACCCGGAGCGACAACGTCGAGGGGGCGAGACCCATTATGACCTATATCTGGTACCCGGCCGCACCCGATAACAACGGAAATCCGATGTCGCCCGCTGTCTATGAATTAGGATTAAATGGCGTGCCGCCTTTCTCTTCGACTGATTTTGAGGCGTATGGCGTTGACCCGGCGTACCAGGAAGCGGCTGCTTCGGAGGATGGTCCCTTCCCGCTGGTCGTTTTGTCCCCTGGCCTGCCTGCACCTCCGCTCTTCTTTGTTCACATTGGGGCGCGTCTGGCCAGCCACGGCTTCGTGGTCGCTGTCCCGTACAATTACGGCGATGGAGTTCTGGGAGAGCCAACGTGGGAGCTTAATAGCCCCGCATATATGATCGGGACCTACGTCGACCGGACCAGGGACATCCAGTACCTGATGACCCAGCTGGTTGCAGACTCGAACCAATCCGGCAACCTGCTATCCGGCACCGTCCGGGCGGATCAGATTGCCGTCTCAGGGCAATCCTGGGGCGGGCTGGCCGCCCTGGCGCTGGCAAGTGGAGACGACCAGGCTTGTGATGTCCCTGGTCTGGATCCAAACCTCATCCCGCCCGAAATCTGTGTCCCCATCCTGCCCGATCCACGCATTAAGGCGATCGTTCCACTCGATCCGACCAGTTTATTCATCCCCCACTATGCTGAAATGGCCAGGATCAAGATCCCTAGCATGATCATTGGAAGGGAATGGAATACCCTGGAATCTGGACATCTCAATGAGGAATCTCTACTGGCCAGGCCGCATTCCGCCATCCAGGGCCATCCCAACTACCGGGTGGATATCGCTAATTACCAACACATGTCGTTCACGAGTGCTTGCTCGAGTATGAATGTCCTCCGTGAGCTCAATGGTGATGAGACAACCGACGCCGTGTTAAAGCTGTATTGCCCGAAAGAGCCAGTGCCGCCAGATGAAATTGGAAACCTGACCACCCGGTATATGGTCGCTTTCCTCAAGACCGTACTGGTTGGAGATACCGCTTATAAAGAAATGCTCACGCCGGGCTACGCGCTGGCGAATGAGCCTTTCATTGAGTTCTTCGAGACTGAGAAGGGCAGTCCCAACCCACGCGACGAGGATGCTTATTTCAGTTACTTTATGCACCAGCCTGGAACCTTGCAGGCCAAAGCATTGAAAGATCCGTATCCGTTAGGGATAAAGTGAATGACTGTGATGGCACGAAAGCCAGCTTAAGAACTGCCGAAGACAGATAGATGGTTGTCTTCGGCCTTTTATTTGATCGGTTCTGGGTTTGTGAGCGGCGGCCAACCCCTGGACGGTCATGCTGTTCATCACGCTGCAGGTTATGCTCGTCGCGGTGCCAATCAACACCTTGCTCTCGATCGGTGAGTAGTTCGGCTGGCGGGCCTGCCTGCTGCCCATGCTGATGGAGCGCTTCTCTGGCGTTGAGCGCGCGAGTGCTTCCGCGGAAGATCCTGCACATACCGGCAGCCTTAACCCCTCCGGGGCTCGCAAGGCTTCCCTGCTGATTAGCGTGATCTGGGGCGTGTGGCACTGGCCGTTGTTCTTTATGTCAGCGAGGTTGGATCCCGGGATGCCCTTCCTCTTCCCGTTGGCATACCTCGTGATCACCTGTGCACTGAGCGTCCTGCTGTCCTGGGGCACCCTGCGCAGCGGCAGCGTGTGGCCTGCGGCGGTCGGGCATGGCACGATCAGCGCTACCTCCAGTCTGGCGGGGCTTCTGCTGAAAGGCCCAGCCATCCCGCTGCTCGGCCCGCAACCCACCAGCCTGATCGGCGGTATGGGGTACATCATCCTGGCGCAGGTGCTGCTCTTCAACCGCAGGGCGTTCGCAGGGGAAAA
>DATDRM010000316.1:0-24859 GCA_035291705.1 Anaerolineales bacterium | reverse complement strand
GGATTGACCGCTTGCCACGTCCAATCGATCCCATCAGGCGAGGTGGCGTAAGCAAAGTAAGTAGTATCCCCGAGGGTTAATGCCCACATGCGATAGGTGCTCCCATCCTTGATCACGTATGGATGGAAGACATGTCCATTTCGCCAGGGTTCGGGGCCGGGTGCGAGGATCGGGTTGCCCGAGTATTTCGTCCAGCTGATCCCGTCGCTGCTGGTGGCGTAGCCGATGCGCCAGGTGCCGTGCGCATCCTGCCCGCTATACCACAGCTTGTATGTTGACCCATCTTTGAGAACGTTGCCGCCCTCAAGATTGGCTGCGTCCCATTCCCCCGCCGCGCCGACTTCGAGCACCGGGTTGCCTGCGTATTTGGTCCAGGTTATCCCATCGTTAGAGGTGGCGTATCCGAATTGGCCTACCTGGAAGGCATCGACGCCGATATACCACATTTTGTAAGAGCCACCGTCATGGATGATGTGTGGATAGCGCACCTGACTGCCGTCCCAATCGCCAGGCTCCAGCGGAGAACCCGAACCGTCCAGGATGGTTTCGTAGCGCGGTAGGTTACGCGTCCAGCCAGCGGCTTCGTAACCGCCCTCCAGGGTGAGACTGGTATTGATATGGATATTTTCCGTGTAGGTGCCCTGTGCGATGCGGATCAGGTCACCTTCCACCGCCCGGTTGTCGAGGGTGTAGGTGATCGAAGCGCAGGGCGCGCTGGTCGTTCCGCAGGTGGGAGAATCCGCTCCGGAGGCGCCATCGACGTAAAGCGTCCCCACGGCAGGGCGGGCTGAGACATTGGCGCTTGCGCCAAACATCAGGCTCAGCCCTAGAATGAGCGCCAATCCTGAAAGGAAAATAGATCGGAAGGGTTGAGGGCCTTGATCCGATTTGAGGGATGCCAATATGTTCATAGTATCCTTCCTTGGGTGCTTGGTTTTGTTGGTTGCTTAATTTCGATTTGAACGCCGCTTGAGATGTGTAAATTATATTCGTCTAACCCCCGAATCGAGCTAACAAGTATGCAAACCAGGCTGATAGATTGGTTAACGCCGATAAAACACCTCCTTCTGGCTATTGTGGATTACTAAAAACCCTTAATCTTCTCCCTTCCCATTTCATCCCTCATCCATCATTCTTCACTTGGCTTGCAGATTTGGCCAGTGGTTCAACCAGCCAGAGATTAGAGTTTGCGTTGAGGCGTAACTTTTTACGAACTCTTACGTGTTAACTTTCATACCGGATTTGTGATTTATCAATGAGGAATGGCAGTGGATAATTATATCCAAAAATCACGACTTTTATGGTAAAAAATAACTGAAATACTCTGGAGAGAGCATGCGAAATCTCCTTTCGGGCGTTCATGCAAATGTTACTTTTCCGTGGCAAAGTGGGCTCTACCGGAGATGGGCGAAACTGGGCGGAGTCATAGCCCTTGCATTTTTGTCCTTCGCCGGGATTAATATGATTTTTGGCTCACGCCAGGCTGCGCAGGCGATCTCCGCCGGATCATTCGGGATCGATGGATACCAGGATGTGGCGAATTTGCCTATCGATTTCCAGTTCATCGGACAGGGGCAGATCACTGGTGGCTCGGACGACAGGTGGATGATCGGAAATGTCCCCATC
Source organism: Anaerolineales bacterium (assembly GCA_035291705.1). Classification (GTDB taxonomy): domain Bacteria; phylum Chloroflexota; class Anaerolineae; order Anaerolineales; family UBA4823; genus DATDRM01. The sequence continues at coordinate 23,233 of DATDRM010000316.1, read as the reverse complement.
CTGGTAGGGGAGCATACCCAACTGAATAACGAACTGCATCCCGGAGATTTCTTAACTCTTTCTGGCCGGATACTCCAAACAAAGGAATGGTTGGCGGACCGGATAGAATTATCTCAAGCAGTGGAATCCTTTTTCACCTTCAACGGTCCGTTAGAGGGGGTGCGCGGAAATGTCTGGCGCATCGGCGGACATTCACTGGTGGTCAACCTTCAAACCAAACTGGGGAGTAACTTGATGGCCAATGATCTGCTCCTGGTCACCTTCACCGCCTTGGACAGTGGGGAATGGCTGGCCTTGGAGATCAAGTCGTTCGACCGGTTTCCGCTCGAACCCACCCTGATCCCGACTGCAATCTCCACCCAAACACCCTTTCAAACCATCGCGCCACTAAAAACCGCGGTTCCGGCCTCCAAATCCAGCGAGAAGTCGAAACCATCTGAAGGTTCGGGGAAAAAACACGATCCGGATTCCAAGTCTCAAGGAGATAGAGGATCCAAGGGAAAGAGTGAAGGTCATCGGAAGAACAATAAGTAGACGTAAGATTGATTTACACTCTCCGTTGTAACCTGGGAAATATTTGAGACAATGTTCGCCATACGAATTCATGGCTATGAAATCCTGAATGAAATCGGGATGGGGGGTATGTCAAGGGTATACCTGGCATACGACCCTCAAAATCAACGCCAGGTAGCCATCAAGGTGCTGCCTTCCGAGTATCTGAACGACCTGGGTTTTCGGGCCCGTTTCGAGCAGGAAGCCCAGCTGATCGCCGCGCTGGAGCACGAAGCGATTGTTCCCGTGTATGAATATGGCGTGTACCAGGGCCAACCCTTTATCGTGATGCAATACATGCCCAATGGTTCGCTGGCTGACCATCTCAGCCATGGGCCCCTTTCTCCAGGCCAGGCCGGTCAAGTATTGGCGCGCATCTCGAATGCCCTCGATTACGCCCATCGACAGGGGATCATCCATCGCGACTTAAAAGCGAGCAATATCCTGTTTGACCAGGATGACAACGCTTTTCTGGCGGACTTTGGCGTCGCTTTAAGGGTCGAATCTACCTGGCAGGGTATCCTGGCGAGCGGTACCCCGGCCTATATGAGCCCCGAGCAAGCGCTTCGGGAGGAAGTGATTGACGCACGCAGCGATGTTTATTCCTTAGGGATAATCGCCTTTGAGATGTTAACCGGTGGGTTGCCTTTTGACGGAGATCTCCCCATTTCTTTTATTCTCAAACACATTCACGACCCGCCCCCCTCTCTCGGCGCAGTCGACCCAGGTTCGCCCCCGGCTCTCGATCCGGTTCTCCAGCGCGCCATGGCAAAAGATCCTCAAGAACGCTACCCGTCTGCAGCGGAGTTCTTGAATGCCTTCCAACACGCCCTGCAACAGACTGGAAGCAAGTCGCCGGCGGTTGACCTCCGACGATTAGACTCATCGATTCGGGAGCCTCAGAAGATCTTATCCGATCCGTCTGAAGATATGCCTTTGGCCGAAAGTGCATCACCAGCGAGACAACCTCATAAACCAATATTTCCGGAATTGGCGGTTGCATTCGATGGAAAATCCCGGCATCACTCGAATCGCCGTGAAGGATATACCTTCTACACTATGGGACTGGTAATCTGGTGCGCGGTTATCTTCGCGGCATTTACGGCTGTCATCGCCCGTGCCCAAGAATTATTTCCATCTTCGAACGTGGAAGTCGTCTACCATGAATCAGCTGTCGCCGTGATTAATCTCTCTAGCGCGCCGATCGATTTATCCAACGTTGTTTTTCAGCGTTTATCTGACCAGGGAAGTGTTAATGCCGCCTTTTCGGCGGAGCAATGGGAGCGGATTAACCCTGGCGCGCTTAGAGGGCTTTCTCAAGGAGATTGTTTTCAGCTGGTGCGTTCTGGGGAGGACAACTTGCCATTAATACCGGGTACAGCCCCTGCAAAGCCGCACGCTTGTGGTGTATCTCGAGGTTGGTTGATTGCCTCCGATGAAACGTGGCATTTTTGGATTCCCGATGGTGACGGGGCAACCTTTCAGGTTATCCAGGGCGATCGGGTCATTCACAAATGCCGCATTGCCGATGGGATTTGTCACTTCAATTTGCCCCAGAAAGATTAGGCTGCTTGCGATTTACAACGCTTGAAACTTCCATTTCTCGGGTAAGGTATATGTCACCGTTGGAAGGGGTGACTTTTTTCCAGCCTCCACATTCACTTCACCTGAGTGGGTGATTTCTAAACCGGAAGAAGCCCGGATGATCAGTCTGGACAGATCGATTGCAACGAGTTCGCCTCTCTGTGTGTCGTAAGCTTCCTTTGCAGTAATTTCATCGATGACCTGGAACGCTGGTAGGAATGCCTCTTCCTTCGCCCTGGCCTGCCCGATGGCGGCATGAATGAAATCAACCCCATTCTGGCGAAGCGCTTTGTCAAATTCCATCAGGTCAGCCATGACCGAGGCGGCGAGACCACGTTGATAGATATCCACGGCGATTAATAATTCTCCCAGGCTGGCCGGATTAGCCGAACAACCTGCAATCAGTCGCAGTAAAGTTTCTTTGTTGGTCAAGAAGCTAACGGTTTGTTCAGAATCTATAATGGTTACCCGGATCATTCTTATTTCCTATCCTATCCTCCGGAAAGGTGACAGTCACATTGAAGGGGGGCTGTCGCATACTCTGCCCATTTGCGTATGAATAGATTTTATCCGAAATTCTGGGCATTATCCCCTTTGCTATGTATTTTCATTTGGATTATTGGCACTGGCCTGACTGCCCAGGCCCAAACTCCCAATTACCTGCATACCGATGGCCAGCGCATCCTGGATATGAAAGGCAACCAGGTCATTTTGACCGGGCTCAACTGGTTCGGCCTCGAGACCGAGAGCTATGCCCCGCATGGTCTATGGGCGCGCAATATGGAAAGTATTCTAGACCAGATCGTGGAGTTGGGTTTCAACACCATCCGCCTGCCTTACAGCAACCAGCTTTTTGAACCGTCCAGCACTCCGAACGGGATCAACTATGACCTTAATCCAGATTTGAAGGAATTGAACGGGCTCGAAATCATGGATAAGATCGTTTCTGGAGCCAGAGAACGGGGCTTGAGAGTGATCCTTGATCGCCACCGGCCAGACAGCCATGCTCAGTCCGAACTCTGGTATACCTCGCATTACAGCGAGGAACGCTGGATCAGGGATTGGGTCATGCTGGCCGAACGTTATTCCGGCGATGAGACTGTGATCGGGGTGGATTTACACAACGAACCTCACGGCCAGGCCACCTGGGGCAGTGAAGATCCAGCCACAGACTGGCGGCTGGCGGCCGAGCGGGCCGGCAATGCCATCCTTGAGGTGAACCCCAATTTACTGATCATCGTCCAGGGCGTCGAGCAGGTTCAGGGCGACTGGTATTGGTGGGGGGGTAATCTGATCGGCGCTCGTGAGCAGCCTGTGCGGCTCAATGTGCCTGATCGCCTGTTATATAGCACCCATGTCTACGGCCCAGGAGTTTATCCTCAACCCTGGTTCTCGGAACCCAACTTTCCCGAAAACATGCCTGAGATTTGGGACCGCCATTGGGGCTACTTGCACAAGGAAAATATTGCTCCTGTCATCGTGGGGGAGTTCGGTGGGCGCTCGGTGGGCGATGACCAGGAAGGCATCTGGCAGCGGGCTCTGGTGTCTTATTTACGAGAGAACAACATCAGCTATATCTATTGGACTTTGAATCCAAATTCAGGCGACACCGGAGGCATCCTTATGGATGACTGGCAAACGGTGGACCCTGACAAGCAAGCTTTGCTTTCCGGATACCAATTTCCTCTAATTGGGATTGAGCAGATTGGACCTGAACCGGCTGCCCGGCTGGCCTCTCCGACGCCGCCGATTTCTGGAGAGCTGCGTGTGCTCTACCGGAATGCAAATCCCGCTGAAAATACTCGTGACTCCAAGCCGGAGTTTATCATCATGAACTCCGGCTCGACACCCGCCAGTCTGGATGCCATCGAACTAATCTACTGGTTCACCGACGATACCGATCAGCGTTTAATATTCCATTGTGATTGGGCGGAAATCGGTTGCGCTAACGTCCGCGGTGAATTCCAGACCTCCCCGAGTGGCAGCCGCTACTTACGCATCCACTTCTTGCCCGGATTGGAGCCGCTCCTCCCTGGCCAGGATACCGGCGAAATAAAGGTTCGCTTCAATCGCGCCGATTGGTCCGAATATCGCCAGGCTGACGACTACAGCTTTTCACCAGCCAGCGACTACCAGGATTGGGAACGGGTGGCCCTGGCTGTGAATGGTCAGATCGTTTGGGGCAGCGAACCAGGCTCATCTTCTCCGGAATTTCTGGCTGCAACAGTCACGCTCGGAGCGATGACTCCGACCATCACCTGGCCAGCGCTGACCGCAACGCCGGAAGGAGCTAAGGCCGAAGTAGAAATATTTCCAGATCCAACGCTGCCCGTCGGGACGCCAACCCTTCAGGCCCATTATCCAGATTCTCCTCCCGATCCGGCCTGGGAAATATGGTCGGTCGCTACTCTGGTCGCCTTTGCTGCTGGCTTCCTGGTTGCAGCGATCTGGCTGGGACGAAAAAAACGGTAGACCACTTATGATCGAAGAAATCCTTTATTACGCGATCATCACCACCCTCACCAGCTTCACCTGGCTGATCCTTACGGGGTATCGCCCCCGGGGAGAAAGCAGGTCTACCGGCATTCTCCATCTTGGGATCGTTTTGATGTCATCTGCCCTGATCTTTTTTATCTGGCAGCATGATTTGGGTTTGACAGCGTTGTTTTCCTTTGGATACGCTGCGCTGTGTGCGTTGTTGGGGAAGCGAAAACCAGACTGGAACAGCCGTGGGCATGCGTTCCTGACTGCATTCGGGATCGTCCAGGTTGTTTTCCTCGGGCGCATTCTGTGGGCAATTCTCTTCGGGGATTTAGCTCCAGCGGTGATGGTCGGTTCTCTGGTCTTATTCACCGCGGAGGGCATGGCTGTCCTGCTGACCCTCTATTTCGCTTTCGAAGTGCTGGATGTGATTTGCCGGATTGGCTGGAAGCGTTTCTTTCCTCCTCACACCGCTCCAAATGATTTCTGGCCTAAGGTCTCGATCCACGTTCCGGCCCACGCCGAACCTCCCGACATGGTAATTAAGACCCTGGCTGCTCTGCGAAACCTGGACTACCCGACGTATGAAGTCATCATGGTAGATGACAACACAGCCGACGACGAGCTCTGGCGACCGGTGGTAGATTTCTGCTACCGCAGCGGCATCAAAGTTTTCCACCTGCAAAACTATCCCGGTTTCAAGTCAGGTGCCTTGAATTTTGCCCTGGCGCAGACCGCCCCGGACGTCGAGGTTATTGCCGTCGTAGATTCCGATTACATAGTCAAACCCAACTTCCTGCGCGAGACCGTCCCTTACTTTAGCGATCCGCGCCTTGCATTCGTCCAAACTCCCCAGGCCTTTTACAACCGGGATGATAACCTGTTCTCCCATCATAGCGCCCTGGCGCAGCGTTTTTTCTTCGAGGTCAGCTTGCGCTCCCGAAACGAGCAAAATGCGATCATTTTCTGCGGAACAATGGGGCTGATTCGCAAGCGCGTGCTCGATCGGATCGGGGGCTGGGACGAGTGGTGCATAACCGAAGATGCGGAGGCCAGCCTACGGATGCTGCGCAAAGGCTACTTAAGTGTTTATATCAACCAGACCTACGGCTATGGCCTGCTTCCCACGACTTTCGAAGCCACTAAGAAGCAGCGTTTTCGCTGGGCATTCGGGGGTACGCAGATTCTCAAACGCTTCGGGGGGCAGCTCCTTCCCTGGTCCAGGTTCGAACGTGGCGAAAAACTCACTATCCAACAGCGCCTGCGCTACTTGATGGGCTTGTTAGGCTGGTTCAACGACCTGCTGGTGCTGGTCTTTACCGGTTTTCTGCTCTTGACCACTGCTGGCTATATCTATGAATGGCAACTACCTATCCGCCAGTTGGCTGAATGGTTATTGTTCGTTCCGGTAGTGTCTATCCTCACCGGGGTCCTGCGGGTCGCGTGGGCTTTGCGCCTCACCACGCGCTGTTCCTGGCGCTCGGGACTGGGTGCGTTCCTGGCTATGTTAGCCCTGAGCTGGTCCGTTGCCCAGGCCTGCCTTTCTGCACTTTGGAACGATAAAGGAACTTTTCTGCGCACACCTAAATATGGTCTCGAATCCGACCTGTCCCGGGCTTTGAAAGCGACTTCCTGGGAGACCGCTCTGGGAATCCTGCTGGTCGCGGCAATCCCTTTGACGCTCAACGTTCGCACGGACCGGGAAGGCATACTCCTGGCGATCTTGCTCGCCTGGCATGCCTTGATTTACCTGTCTGCCCTGCGGTTCGCTCTCCTGGAGGCCTTACCTGTCAAACAAACTGAGAGAGACTCTCAGCAACCAGCCAGGATCTGATTGGATCATGTCACAGGAACTCAAGAAGGATTTATCTCTGCGAATAAATGGATATACCAGGTCTCTTGGCTTATTCCGTGTCCAACGTGGAGTGTCCCAATTAACCTTACAGCAAAAGCTGCTTATCTTTCTGGTGGTTATCGGGGCTGGGCTGCGCCTCTACCTGCTGGCAGAGAAAAGTATCTGGCTGGACGAAGCCTTCAGCATTACGATCAGCCAGCATAGCCTGGCGGATATGCTGCACTTGATCGTCCAAGCCGATACCCACCCGCCGCTTTATTATCTGCTGCTAAAGATATGGCTTGTCTTCGGCGATAGTGAAACGCAGGCACGACTGCTCTCCACCCTCTTCAGCATCGCTTCTATCCCTTTGATATATTTCGTGGCAGCAAGTCTATATGAGGATGAACGGATTGGGTTGGTTGCGGCGACCATCCTGACTCTATCACCCTTCCAGGTCTGGTACGCTCAAGAAACCCGCATGTATGCCATGTTAACCTTCGCTTTGCTGGCATCGGCATATTACTTTCTTCGGGCACTGCGTGATGGCGATCGGAGGGATTGGATTGGGTACATTCTAACCACGGTGTTAGCCCTTTATACAGACAATGGCGCAATCTGGTATCTTGCCACAATCACTATTTTCTTCTTGATCTCCCTCCGGCGTTATAAAGCGCGAATTATCGGTTGGTTATTCAGCACATTTGCGATTGGCCTGCTCTACCTGCCCTGGCTGCCTTTCTTCTGGATGCAAACTCGCCAGGTGAGCGAAGATTTCTGGCTTCCACCACCCTCCTTCCACACTGTTTTGGGTACTTTTCTAGATTTCCAAAGTTTCAATTTTCCATTCATCGAACTCAGTCTTGTGTATATGACGATGGTCTTTGTTTGGACTTATATCGTTCCCAGGAAGACATGGCAGCTGCGCCTCGCTTCTATGTGGTTTTTCATCCCGCTGGTCATTTCCTTACTATTCAGCCTGCGCCAGCCCATTTTCCTCAGCCGGAATTTAATCGCTGCCTCATTGGGCTATTACTTGCTCATCGCCGGAACAATCGGGAGGTTTCGCAGCACAAAGGCTGTGCTGGCGCTGTTGCTCCCTCTGGTCGTAATGAATTCAGTCTCTCTCGGGTACAATGCCTGGTATGAGGGGAAAGAAGACTGGCGAAGCGTGGCGAGCTTTTTAGCTCAGGAAACCGAGGGGAAGCAAGACGGTCTGGTATTTTTCCTCCCCGGTTATGCCGAATTGCCTTTTAACTATTATTTCAAGCGTGAGGGCGTATCCATCGCTACCCAAGGTTACCCGAGTGATGAAATCCTGCTTCACCCCGATCCAAAGAGGGTTGAAGACCTGACCACTTTAATCGGGGGGCTTCCCTATGTCTGGCTGGTCGTCCGTGACATCGAGTCGGCAGATCCAGATTGGACAGTTAAGACATATCTGGATACCCATGGCTATGTACGCCAGAAAGACTTGGTGAACAACAGCTTGACTGTGCTCAGCTATTACCGCTGGGATAAGGCTCCTAAAAGCCGCGCTCCTATCCAGGCCAGGACCGAACCGAAGTCGTTTTTACCAATTATCTATCGCAGTCAGGTGTTTCAAACTTATATTGTCAAACCGGGAGAAACTCTGCTCGAGATCGCCCTGCGTTTTGACACGACCGTTCAAGCTTTGATGGACGCCAACCATCTTGAGAACCTGATTAATATATCAGAAGGTCAAGAGTTGATCGTCCCCATGAGAGATCAGGCAGATTCTACATCCAAGGATGACCTGCCATAGGTATGGGCATTAATTCATGATTCCAACAGCCCAACAAAAGAACCCATTGGGTAGAGGCGTAAAGTTTGGCGCTGGATATCGATTGGAAGAGGAAATTAGCCGCGATGAAGTAGCTTCGATCTATCGCGCCATAGCCCCTGGAAATGGCCAGCCGGTTGCCATTAAGGTGTTTCATACACGATACTATGCCGATCCCCGCTTCGCCGTTCGATTCCGAGAACATCTGCGCTGCCTCTCCGTGTTATCCCACGACAACCTGGTTAGCGTCCGCGACTATGGCGTCGAACAAGATCATTATTACATCGTCATGGAATGGATAGAGGGGATCGATTTAGGAATCTACATCACCGAGCATGGGCCGCTACCCGCCGGTTTGAGCATATTCATTGCCCGCCAGGTTTGCGCCGCCCTGGATCATATTCACCAACAGGGTCTGATCCATCAAGGAATTAAGCCCCAGAACATCCTGCTCACTCTCGAAGGGCAGGTCAAGCTAGCCAACGTCGGTTTGAGCGTGCTGCTCTCTGAATCTGGATTATCGAAGACCCATTTGATGCTCACGGGCGTGGGGTATATCCCTCCTGAACAAGCCCGCGGAAAGAAGCTTACTCTGCAGTCTGACATCTATAGCCTGGGGGCCACCCTTTTCGAAATGCTCACCGGGCGGCTGCCTTTCGAGTCAAAGGAAATCTGGTCTATGGTGCGCATGCATGCCAGCGAGATACCGCCTTCCCCCAGGCAGTTTAACCAGCAGGTGCCAGAAGAGTTGGCCAATATCGTGGCGCGTGCTTTGCATAAAGACCCCCAGCATCGGTTTCCCAGCGCAGCCGAAATGGACGAGGCCTTTTTCGCCCTTGAAAAAGACTTCGGACTGGCTTCTATCGAAACCGGTCCTTCAGGAGGGGGATCGACTGAATTAGATTTCATTTCCTGGCTGAAGGGTTTGCTTGAGCCCAAAGCGATAAAAAGCCTGCTCTTGAGTCCCTGGAAAATAGGGGGTAGAACGATCCCTTTCGGCGCTGTATTGGCCATTCTTTTTTTTCTCGTTTTCTTGATCGCCTTAGCGATCCTTTATGCCTTAGCTGGATTGTTGTAAAATACTCGTCTTTCGAACTGGGGGATTATATTTAGAGATCCGGCACAGTCTAAATTACATCTGCTTCGTTTCCGCCAAGAGTTATCTGAGTGTGACCGGTAATGTAAAGTACACTTGACATCTGGTGGAATCTGGTTATAATGTAAGCTATACTTTACACTGGAGAAAAGATGGTTTTGCGAAGTTATTTGAAGGAGATTCGTCTTCAAAAAGGACTGACCCAAGAATCACTGGCAGGTGTGATTGGAGTGACCCGACAAACGATTATTGCCATTGAGAAAGGCAAATTTGTACCTTCGGTGAAATTGGCGCTTGAACTGGCTAAGGCCTTGGGCCAGCCACTCGAGCAGGTATTTTGGTTGGAAGCCAGCCAGGAGGACCGATCATGACCGGTATGTCGCTTTATTACCTCAGTCGGGCGGTTATTTCTGCCGCATTCGGCTTATTATTTGTTCTCACCGGTTCCCCGTGGTGGGTGGCAGCTCTCATTGGGGTTATCGCGTTTGCCTTCTTTCTTTGGGCTCCGCACAGTGGGCGCTACGCGGTGCATCCTGAATTGGGTGTGACGGCTTTGCGCCGCGATGAGCGCACCCAGGGGATCAATGACCGGTCGGCCCGCAATGCCTTTATTGTGACTATGCTGGCGGTGGCTGGTGCTACCCTGTATTTTGGGCGATATACACCGGCTGTCGTACCGGTGTCATTCTTCAACTATTTGCTTATTCTCGGGGTCTTAACTTATTACCTTTCCGATTTCTTGCAGCGCCGGTTAGCTTAACTCGAGACAAGTTATTGGCTGGTAGAATCCCGGGTGCGATCGTCCAGCGTTTGGACTCTCTCGGACCGGATCTTTTCTTCAAAACGCCTGACAAATAGACGAAAAGCGTCGTCTTCTTTCTTGTTGGCGTATTCCCCCGCCTTTGCCTGGAATAGAAATTTCTCCCGCCGTAAGGCCTCTTCGGCGAAATCAAAGTTACGCCAGTATTCTCGAAATCGAAACAGCCGCTCCAGAGAAACCAGGATGGTGACGAACAGGCTCAAAAGGGTGGGAAACAGGGTGGGAAACCTCTCGCCAAGATCCGCGTTGATCAGGACTGGGACGCTCGCAGAAGCGGTAATGGATAGCGTGCCGACAATTAAATAGGCTCCCCGGTAAATCCGACTGAGTCGGGTATAAGCGCGGATCTTATCGTCGACTCTCTCTTTGAAATAGGTTTCTGGATCGAGTTTTGTCACCAGGCCCTGAGCATCATTAGATTCGAAACTATCCTGCACAACCATGATTTTCTCCCTAAATCTGTGAATAATCTCCAAATATATTCTATCATCTTTGTCCATAATCTAAGATGAGTGCGACGCACCTGACCAGGTGCGTCGCACTTCATCAATCGACCATTTCCCACCGAGTCCCCTTCATTCGTCCCTTCGCGCTGGACCTCAAGGCAAAGCTTTAGTTTATTGTCTTTCTTCTCTGCGGTTTATCGATGTACCTTAGCGTCGATGTCATGGTCGGCGAAGTACGGGCGCCAGGGGCCGCTGCCGGCGATGAACGGCTGCATCACGGCGCGCTCCGCCTGGACGGTGTGCATCAGGTCGTGGGCTGCCCATTCGTGCAGCATCTCCGCCAGGGTCACGGTTCCCAGTTCGCTGTGGCGTGCGGTGTTGCTAAGATCCGTTTCGGCCACCTGGGCCAGCGCCTCCAGGCTGCGGGCGCGCAGCTGGGCAAACGAAGCGGCGATCTCCGCTGGCTTCGTGCTTGCATCCATCGGCGTCCCCTGGGAGTCGGGGTTAAACGCCTTTAAATCCTGTCCGGCCAGGAAAGCCTGGACGCGCGGCGGGAAGATCCATTGCTCGGTATCCAGCAGGTGCAGCAGGCATTCCAGCGCCGACCACTCCTTGGGCGCGGGCTGCCGGGTCAACAACTCGACCGGCAAAGTTCCGGTCAAATTCAGCCAGCGAGCTGGGGTAGTTGACAGGATCGCTTTAACATTAATCAATAGATCGTTCATGTGTTACCTCCATATATTATTCCCGCTCGTTTGAGTACACGCAGCGCTCGAAGCGTAATCCATTTACTGGGTTGGCCTTTCGCCTCGATATCCACCCACATCTTGCCGTTAAGCGAGTTCTCCATCTTCCAGCACCCCTGGGCGTCTCGCTTGGTCAGGATCAACCGCAGCACATCAGCCAGGCGCGGGTCTTCACCGTAACCCAGCTCGACCAGCACACCAGTCGTCTCCAGGATGTCGCTCCAGTAACTGAGCGGAAACCCGAACTTGAACCAGGTGGAACTGATCCGTTCCGTGTAAGGGAAATTTGCTGTGGTCAGGTCATGGCTGAGAAGGAACTCGGCACCCGTTTGGATAGCATTTTGCATAGCTGGGGTGCGCTTGTTTTCTGGGACAGAAACCAGCGCTCGCATGGCTTTCGTCGCGCCCCAACCGCAGGGCTGTCCCAGGTTAACCCCGCAAGCAAAGTCGGGGCCGGAAGTGCTGGATTTATAGTATCCCTCCGGTGGTAGATCGCCGGTGATGGCGCGCGCCTGCCAATCAAAGGCGGCTTCAACTCGAGGGTCATCACCGAAGCCCAGGCGTCCTAGCGCATACAGGGAGAGACCGTTCAGGCAGTGGACAGCTGTGCTGGGTACTGGCGGCTGGCTGGAAGCGAAGGCATGGTTAGCAGCGATGGTATGGCTCAATAGGTACTCACAACCGGCGCGCACGCCATCGTCTTGTGGGTCGGCTCCCAGCTCAGCCAGGAACACGATCTGCCAGGATGTGGATTGATACTTACTGTTGCGGGGGATCCACCTTCCTTCCTGACTCTGGGCACCCAAAATTCGCGGCACAGGCCCATGTCCCATGATGGTTTCTTTGGCGCGGCGGACCTCCGGCGTGTCCTCAGACTGGTCCAACAGCTCGCGCAGGGCAAAGTAGCGCACGCTGGAGTTATCGAGGTCGTCTTCGAGCAGCCAGGGGAGGGGATTGCCGTTCAGCATTTGATTGTTACGGTTTCGGGCCGGATCGCTGTCCATCAGGAGAGTCTTGCCTGATGTGGCAGTTGAAATCGTCATGGCAAAACGGGAGCATCTGCTTTCGCCTTTGCGACGATCTCGATATAGGTAGCCACCTGGCGCGTCACCCAGGCCACGCCTTCCTTCTTCACCATCTCGTAATCGAAGAAATTGCGCGCCCCGGAGACGGCGCATGCTCCACAACGGATGTACTCGGCGGCATTATCCAGGCTGATCCCTCCCGAGGGGATCAGGTTCATCTCGGGGAAGACCATCTTCAGATTGGTCATATACTTCGGCCCGCCGAGCGCGGCAGGGAAGACCTTGACCATGTCCGCCCCGGCCTCCATGGCTGCCAGACACTCGGTGGCGGTGAAGGCCCCCGAATAACAGGCGGCCCCGTACCGCCGGGCGGTGGCGATCACCTCTGGCCGCAGGGCTGGTGAGACGATCACGCTCACCCCGGCCAGGATCGCCGCCCGCGCCGTCGCTGCGTCCAGCACCGTGCCGGCCGCAACCAGCACCTCCCCATTGAACTGCGCAGCGATCGCCTTGAAGTGCTCCAGGGCATGTGGTGTGGTCGTGGTGATCTCCACCACCCGCGCCCCGCCGGCGTACATGGCGTGGATATAGGGAATGAGATCGTCCTCGCCTTTGATCTTGATCGCTGGCAATACTCCGGACTGTTTTGTCCAGAAAATGGCGCGTTCGCGCAGGTTCATCTCATCGATCATATTTATTCCTATCCCTTGTATACCTGTCTACTTGTCTACCTCATTCCCTGGATACCTGCCTCCCTGTCTACCTTCTGGTTACCAGGTTATACCCTTCCGCCAACAAAGCTTCCACCTCCTGGGGCGAAACAGTTGCCACATCCCCTTCGATGGTGTGAGCCAGGGCGCACAGCGCGTCGCCGAAATCCAACGCATACTGGAGATCGCCCTTTTCCAGGAGACCGTAAAGCACCCCGGCGAAGAAGGCATCCCCACTGCCGAACTGGTCGACCACTTCGAATTCGAACCGCCGCCCAGAGTAGATCCGGTCTCCCTGCAACCCGAGGCTCCGCCAGCTGCCGCGCTGCAAGCCGTCCATCTCCCGGTAGGTCAGGCAGACGATCGAGCAACCGAACTTGTCCTTGTAAGCGGAGAGCAGCTGCTCGTCGTTTCCCTGGTAATCAAACACGTTCTCGGACACCGAACGGTTGGTCACCAGGATTTCGACCTGGGGTAGAATCTGGCGGTAGAACGCCAATGCCTCGCCTGGTGTCCACAGACTTTCACGGTAGTTCACGTCGAAACACAGGGTACAGCCGGCTTCCTTAGCGGCTCGAAGGTAAGCCTGGGCAGCCTGCCGGCAGCTGGGGTTAAGCGCGGGGAAGATGCCGTCCAGGTAAGCCAGGCGAGCCCCCTCCAGCAACCTGGGCCAATCGAAATCCTCGGCTGTGGTCCTGCTGGCCGCGCTTCCGGTGCGGTCATATATATGCGCCAGCCGGCGCGGGGCGACGCTGAATTCCACGAAGACCATGCCGATCTTTGTGCCTTCCAACTTGACCTGCGACATGTCCACGCCGTAAGAGTCGCCCAGTGAGAGGGCGAGCCATCCCAGTTCGTTATCCGGAAGTTTGGTGAGCAAGCGGGTTTTCTTGCCCAGGGCGGCCAGGTTGGCGGTAATATTGAACTGCGCCCCGCAGGCGCGCAGCTCGAGGGCAGTTGCCCGCCTTAACCGCTCATACTTCGGCGGGGACAGGCGCAACATCATTTCGCCGAGGGAAATCAGATCGATGGGCATTTGGCGTTTTACTTTTCCCGTTTCACGCCTTTTTCATCTTGCTTAAAATCAGTTAACCACTCACTGTCCCACAGACTGGGGAAGGCGTTCTTGATGTAAGGGTGTGCGGCGATTACGCTCTCATTCAGCTCGACACCGAGCCCTGGCTTTTCCGGCAAGATGAACTCGCCTTTTTGGAGCGGATTCCACCCGCAGACCAGGTCGTCACGCCAGGGGACGTCAAACTCGCCAAAGGCTTCCTGGATCATGAAATTCGGCGTGCTAGCGGCGAAATGCAGGGCTGCGGTTAGGGCGACCGGGCCAACCGAGCAGTGCGGCGCGACACGCATGTCCTGGGCAGCAGCCATGGCGGCGATCTTCTTGCTGATCGCAATCCCACCGCAGTGGGCGATGTCCATCTGCACCACGTCACAGGCGCGCAGATTGACCAGCCGGTAGAAGTCCGCTATGGTATACAGGCGCTCTCCGGCGGCGATCGGGCCGGTCACCTGCTTTTTGACCTCCGCTAATAGGTCGATGCTATCCGGCGCGACCGGTTCTTCCGACCAGGTTGGGGCATAGCGCTCCAGGCGGCGGATCAAGGTGACCGCTGTACCGACCGACAGGCGGCCGTGATACTCGATCATCAATCCAATCCGCGCCCCGACCGCCTCCCGAATTGCGGCGACCATTTCCTCGGCCAGATCGGCCTCGGCCATATCCAGGTTCTTCCAGGCGGTGCCGAAGGGGTCGAACTTGAGCGCTTGATAGCCGCGTCTTACAGCTTCCCTGGCCAGTTCGGCGTATTCTTTGGGGTTGCGCGCCCCGCCATACCAGCCGTTGGCATAAGCCGGGATGCACCGCTGGCAGAGCCCGCCGATTAATCGATAAACGGGCTGTCCGCAGGCTTTACCAATGATATCCCACAAGGCGATCTCCACGCCGCTGATGGCGGTCATCACCGTCGCGCCACCCTGGTATTGATCGCGCACCATCCCCCCGACGACGGCCTCGATGTCGAACGGGTCGCGCCCGATCACCCGCTCTGCCACCCACTCATGGCAGAGCGTCTCGACCGTTTTCTCCTGCCACTCAAGGGAGGCCTCGCCAACGCCTGACAGCCCACTGTCTGTGTGCAGCCGGATGAACAGGTAATTGCGCAGGCCGGCATTGGTCAGGAAGGTTTCGAAGTGGTTGACTTTCATTTCTTTGTTAAGAAGGCACGCCCTTCCTCGTCCGCAGATCGCGGATCGAGCGGCAGTTGCACGACTTCCTGGCGGTGCATCGATAGGTGGGCGGCGACATTGATCTCGTACGCCCGGTGTCCGTCCCAGCCGGTGACCAGGGGTCGATCGACACCCCGGATCGCCTGGCAGAAGTTCTCAATCATCCCCATGAATCCACCGAACTCTTCATCGAAGATCAATGTATTCGGAATGACCGGCCGCCAGTGCTTGGCCGGGCCTTCCTCCTCGTCGTACAGGATCAATTCAAACTGGTCTTCCACCGCCAGCCAACGTTTGTTTCCGTACACTTCCACCCGTTCCCACGGCTTGAAACTCAAGGCGGTCGCCGAGCTGCAGACGTTTCCGACCGCCCCACTGGAGAACTCCAGGTTGATAGAGAGGTTGTCGACCGGATAATTCAGCTTGTTGCGGTCGTATTTGTTGACGCCCAGGGCATATACGCTGGTGACGTCCCCCATCAGGTAGCGGGTGATGTCGAAGATGTGGATCGTGCCCTGCTCCAGGATCCAGACGTAATCGTAGCCCAGGTTAAACTTGGCGACGTATAGAGCCGGGTCTTTTACCGGGCCTTCGACAATAAATTTTTTGGCCCTCCGATAAGGCGGTGAGTAGCGCTTGTTGGCTACGGTCATCAACACCAGGCCTTTCTCGTCGGCCAGTTTGCACATGGTTTCGGAATGAACCAACGAACGGGTGATCGGCTTTTCGACCAGCACCGGCAGGCTGCGTTCCAGGCAGGCCAGAGTGTGTTCGTAGTGAAGTTCATCCGGGGAAGCTATAATTACACCATCGAATTCTTCCTCGGCGAGCATCTTAACGTAATCTTTGTACCAGCGGCAACCGTACAACTCGGCTACTTTCTTCCCATCGCGCTCATCGCGTTTGGAGACCGCTGGCACTTCGATCTGCTCCCAAATAGTCCGCAGGCGCCAAATAGCCGGCAGGTGCTTGGACTGTGTCACCCCGCCGGCGGCGATGATGCCCAGCCTTACTTTTTTGCGCGCCGCGCGCTCCTCGTCATAACCCACTCCATAAACGTCGCCTAAATCGAAGGCGCGCCTATATGGGGTGTGTCCAAAAGTGTCCTCAAGCATGGTGTCAGCCTCCTAGGATACGTTTTATCCTTTGCCGGAAGGCGCTGATCTCGACGGTTCCGTCCAGGATGCCTACCTCCAGGTCGTATTGGCGCCGATCGCCCGGCTCCAGCCAGATCAGCTCACCAGCCGCTTCGACCTGTTCCCGGCCGAAGCCGTTGCTGCACGGCTCGATGCCTACGGCGTACTGGCCTTCGCCCATCATACGCCATTCGATATAGTTAGGCATTTGCTGTTGGTTGTAGACCACGTACAGGCCGCGCCCCCGCCCGCCGTTGAGCGACGGGTTGACGATCGCCACCGGTACACTCCCGTCAGCCTCGGCGACCATGTGGTGCTGGAAAGTCTGCTGCACCCAGTTTTTCGTAGGTTGGATAAAGTGGCGGTATTCATTGTGCGGGTCAGTCACATTACCGAACAGCACATCTGGGGGACGTTCGGGCGAAAAGGGGGCGATCAGCTCCGAGCCGTTATCCACGATGGGGAAGCCGGCATTAATGTGATACAGGTACATGTGCGCCGTACGCAGGAAGCCGGCGTTCTCGATCAGATCGTGCATGAAGAAACGCTTCTCCCCCAATTTGCAGCTATGGCGGCGGGTCAGGCGCAGGTTCTCGCCATAAGTCTGGGCTTGTGTCACTTCACCTACCCCCTCCAGGAGGCATTCATCGCCCTGCCAACGCTCGCCGTAGCTGAGCAGCTTGCCGGGGGTCAACGCCGCCCGGTCGTGAACGCCGTAGCGGTCCGTTGATCGGGCGGGGAAGTTGTAATGGCTAACATCGGCCTCTTCCGGATTGCCGATGTGCAACATACCACAGGTGTTGTTAAACCCCCCCAGGGCTGTACGTAGCCAGCCAAACTCGTCCTGCCCTTCGAAGTACCATGGGCCGGCCAACTGGGTGGGCGGAATCCAGGCTAGCGATTCCCCCTGGTATTCGGCGTAGCCCACGTCCATGCCGCGTTCGATGGCCACTTTGAAGGTTAGTCCGCTGCCGGTGCGGAACTCCAGGATGCGCACGCCGCGCGGCGGGCCGTCTTCAAACGCCAGCAGTTGCACGCCGCCGACCTGGGAGATGTGGCCCACCCGCCTCAATAATTGCTCACGCGTATAGGGTTTTCCGAACAGGTTGGGCATAGGGATACCTCATTGGTTTGTCAATATGCACCGGGGCCCTACGCTCAGCGAAGGAGCTGCGAAGCGATCTCCTTGGCAGTTGACGCGCTCGGCCTGGTTACCGCCAGCATGCGGCGGCTGGTCACCTCGACGAACAAGGCGATCAGGATCACCATTCCTTTGTAAAAGTAAAAATATGCGTCTCGCAAGCCCATCGTACTCAGCCCGTTGTTGAGTAGGGCCAGGAAAAGCACGCCGAAGATCGTCATTCTCAAGCTGCCCTCGCCACCGGCGAGCTTATTACCTCCGATGATTACAGCAACGATCGCATCCAGCTCTAATCCGAAGACCGCATTCGGCTCCGCTGCGCCCATGCGCGCCATGGTGATGACTGAGGCCACGCCTACCAATAATCCGCTGAACAGAAAGATGCCGATCTTATACAGGTCGGTGCGCACCCCCGCCTCTTTGGTCGCCAGCTCATCGCCGCCGATGGCATAGGTGTAGCGGCCCAGGCGAGTCTTATTCAACAGCAGGGAGCCGAGCAAATATGCCAGCAAGATTAACACCATGGGTGGAGAAATTAATCCGAGGAAGCGGTCATTCATGAACCCAACCAACGGGCTCTGGATCACGATCGAGGCTTTCTCGGTCAAGGCCAACGCCAGACCGCGCGCCCAGATGTATGCAGCCAGGGTGACGATCACCGGATTGATGTCCGACTTGGCGATCAGGATGCCGTTGAACAAACCGATGGATAGTGTAGCGGCGAAACCAGAGATCAAAGCCACGACAATGTTGTTGGTTGCCTGAAAGGCCAGCCCAATTACCACGCCTGACAGGGCGATCGCCGAACCGGGTGACAGGTCCAACACGCGGGAGATGATGCCAAAGGTCACCCCGACCGCCACAATCGCCAGGGCTGCGTTCTGCTCCAGGATGTTTTGCAAATTTGAGAGTGTCAGAAAGTTATCGTTGACGACAGCAAAGATGATCACCATAATGATCGTCATCATGGCCAGGCTGAACCGCTGGAAGAGACGACCAACTGCCTGACGGATTTTCAATCGCCGGTCCATACGCAATACCTCCTGATCTCCTTACCTGCTCCGGCTCCGGCTGATCTGGTCCAACACGGCTGCACCCAGGATGATGAATCCGGTGACGGCGCGCTGGTAATGGGCAGAGATGCCCATGATGGTCATATAGTTCAGGATCATCGCCACGATGAACGCCCCCAGGATAGTCTTTTCCACCCGGCCTACCCCACCGGAAAGCTTTGTACCACCCAAGATGACAGCGGTGATGGCTTCGAAAGTCAGCCCCTGACCAACGCCCGGGCTGATGGCTCCTAACCGTGCGCTCATCAAAATGCCGCCAATGCCCGCCCCGAATGCACACAGCACATACACCAGGATTTTGGTATTGACCGTGGGGACGCCGCATAACCTGGCAGCCCGTTCGTTTCCGCCGATCGCGTAGATGTAGCGTCCCAGGATCGTTTTCTTCATCATGATCGCCGCGATGGCATAAAGAACAAACATCAGCACAGCCGGGATCGGGATCAACAGCCAGGTGGTTGCCTTGATGTAATCGAAGATGGGCTCGGTCACCCAGAGCCAGGAGTTATTGATCCACAGGATCATCTGTCCCATGCCGCGCACGGCGATCAATGTCCCCAGGGTCACGATCACCGGGCTGATGCCAACTTTTTCGATCATTAAACCATTAACCAGGCCTACCAGGGCAGCGGCCAGCAAGCCAGCCAGGATTGCCAGGCCGGTGGGCATGACGTGGTTGAAGATCAAGCCATTCATCGCCGCTGCGCTGAACAGCACCACCGCTTCGACAGACAGGTCGATCCCGCCGATTAAAATGACCAGGGTCATGCCGATCGCCAGAATGGAGGTGATCGCCATCTGCCGCAGGATATTTTGCATGTTCTGTACCGTAAGGAAATATTCTGCGGTCAGGCTGAATATGGTGAACAAGGCCAAGGCGACCAATACGGTGCCCAGCCGGTCCATCCAGATCGCAAAAAACTCAGCGAAGGGGACTTTCTGCAGCGCCTGTTGTTTCTGTTGCGTAACTGCCATTGCCCTTTGTACCTTGTCTGGAGTTGACTGTCGCTCCTTGAATATTGGCCAAAAGCACTTCTTCGCTGGCCTCCTGGCGGTGAAACTCGCGGACTATAGAGCCTTCGTGCATCACTAAGATGCGGTCCGCCACACCTAAGATCTCGGTCAGATCCGGTGAAACTACGATAATTCCGCGCCCCTCGTCAGCCAGCGAGTCAAGGTAGCGGTAGATTTCGGCCTTCGCGCCCACGTCGATGCCACGCGTTGGCTCGATGAACATTAAAACCTCCAGATCGCGCAGCAGCCAACGCGCCAGGATGCCTTTTTGCTGGTTGCCACCGCTCAATGTGCGCATCTTTGCCTCTGCGGAACGCATCACCACGTTCACTTTTTCGACGATCCCTTGAACTGCTCGCTTCTCGCGCAAATTCGTTAACAGGGGCAGCAGCTTGGATCGCAGGAACCTGGACAAGGAGGGCATGCTGATGTTTTCCTTCACGCTCATGTCAAGGAACAAGCCCTCTTCTTTACGGTTCTCGGTCAGCAGGCACAGACCCAGGTCGATCGCCTGTTCAGGGGAGGAAATAGTTACTGCTTTCCCATCCCGTCTGACCTTGCAATGCGAAACGCCCTCCTGAATGCCGTATAGGGCGCGCACCAGTTCGTTTTGTCCAGCACCCAAGAGCCCGGTCAGTCCGAGGATTTCGCCGGATTTTAACTGGAAGCTCACTCCTTTCACTCGCTCGCCAATCATCAGGTCTTCGATTTCAAGCAGGATGCGCTGCCCGGTCAGCTCGTGATCCACGAACTGGCGGTAGAAGCTCTCCACTTCCTGGCCGATCATCAGCTCGATCAGTTCGTCTTCGCTCGTCTGCGCGGTGATCGGTAGCGTCTTGATCACTTTGCCGTTACGCAGGATGGTGCCCCAGTCGCAATGTTCGACGATCTCTTTCAAGCGATGGGTAATGTGGATGATGGCGATATCCTGATTTTTGAGCCGCTTTAAAATCTCGAATAATCGCTCGGCATTTTGCGGAGTCAGAGCTGCGGTTGGCTCGTCCAGGATCAAGATTTGTGGTTTAAACGAGATGGCCTTGGCGATCTCAACCAGCTGTTGTTGCGCCAGCGGCAGGCTGCTTAGTTGCGCATTGACATCGATCGTTTCCACGCCGAGCTGCTCGAGCACCTTTTGGGCATCTTTGCGGATGGCGTTATCGTCAATAATGTAATATCGGCCCAGCTCACGGCCTAAGAAGATATTCTCAGCAACCGTCAGGTTGGGGAGCAAGCTCAGTTCCTGGTAAACAATGGCGATGCCGCGGGCGCGGGATTCGCTGGGATGGTGAAAGCTGACCGCCTGCCCATCGAGCAGAATTTCACCTTTGGTCGGCAGGTAGTCGCCGGCCAGGATCTTCATTAACGTTGACTTACCCGCGCCGTTCTGCCCGATTAAAGAGTGGATCGTCCCCCTCTGGACGCTGAAGTCTACTTCGTCAAGCGCCAAGACTCCTGGAAAGCGCTTGGAGATGCCGCGCATCTCGAGGATCGGCCTGGTTTCGATGGATTGATTCACAGTTTTTGTTCGTGAGGAGGAGACCGGATTACCCCGGTCTCCTCCTCGGTTTGGAGCTGCGCGAGGGTCCTACTTGCAGTAAATGTCTAGCAGCTCTGGCAGAGTTTTCTCGAACTCAAACTCGGCCATCTTCTCCTTTTGATCCTTGGCAAGATTGAGGGCGCAGTCCACATTATCGGTATTGACCAGGGCGCCCTTGATCAAGATCTCGGTCGGGATCTGCTCACCCATGGCGGCTTTGAACGGCACCCAGGCTTTCCAGAAGCCGGAATACTCCGGTGCGTACATGAAGGTGGATTTCAGCACGCCGTTCTTGATCGCTTCCAGGGCGAAATCGCTGCCATCTACCGAGGTGAAGAGAATGTCTGTGTTCCCGGCAGCCTGGGCTGCTTGGGCGGCAGGCACTGTCAGACCATCGCTATTCCCATAAACCAGGTCCAGTTCGGGATAGGCGACCAGCCAATTTTCCATGGCCGCCACGGCCTTCTCGGGCTGCCAGTCGGTGGGCTCCATGGCAACCACAGTCACGCCGGCGTTCTCCATCTCCTCTTTCCAGCCGCCGCTGCGGGCTTCATTCAAGCCCTGTCCCAGCAAGCCCTGAATGTTGGCAGCTTCGCAGTCCGGCCAGCATGGGGCCTCCTTGAGCAGACCCACACCGTACTTCCCGACTTCGTGGCCGGTGTATAGCTCATCGAAACCCAACGTGGTGACGCAGCCTTCAGTGGTGCTGTGCAAGCAGACCACCGGGATACCAGCGGCCTTGGCTTTTTCCATGGCTGGCCCAAAGGCCTTGAAGTCGATGAAGTTGACTGAGATGGCGTCCACACCTTCGTTGATGCAGTTCTCAAAGGCCTGGATCTGTTTGTTGACGTCGCCTTCACCGCTGGTGACTCGCAGTTCAAACCCATAGCGGCGGGCAGCTTCTTTGGCGCCCTCGACCTCTCCAAGGTGGAAGGGATGGCTCAGGTCGATCTGCACCAGGCAGGCAACTTTTGTCTCTGCGGGCAGGGGTGGCGCTTCAGTTTCCGCGGGGGGTGGTGCAGCGGTCTCTTCAGCGGGTGGTGCGGCCGGCGCGCAGGCGCTTAAAATCATGGCAAAAACCATAATTACGGCCACCAATAGGAAAAACTTACGGTTCATTTCGCTCCTCCTAATTTTAGCAAGAAAGTTGTCACTAAACAAATTAGATGGGAATCGGGCTGCTGTGTTTTTTTCTTGTTCACCTCCTTTGGATTCTATCCATCATCAACACAAAGTCGCTAAGACGCAAGGGTGCCAGGCGTTTTGCTAGGCTTTGATCTTCGACAATCTTTGCTCGGAGTCGTTGAGATGCTCGAGCATCGCCTGGTGGGCGGCTGGGCTGTCATGATTTTGGATGGCGGTTGTGATGCGCGTGTGGGCTTCCAGGCCAGCGCGCGTGCCGTAAGGGTCGGCGTATCCGGCGGCGATGACGATGCGCAGGGGGTCAATTAAAGCGTCGATGATGCTGCGCACCAGGGGGTTGTGGGTCGCCCCGGCGATGGCACGGTGGAACTCCAGGTCGGCACCGCTCCAGGCTTGCAGGTCGTCGCGATGGGACTCCATCTCTTGCAGCGCCGCCTGGATGGCGCATAGATCTTCCTCCGAGGCGCGTTTTGCCGCCAGGGAAGCGCTGTCCGGTTCGATCATGCGCCGGATCTCGTAGAAATGGGCCAGGGAGAAATCGGGCAGGCTATGGCGCACGAAGCGGTTGAGCGCTTCGGCTACCGGTTTCATCGTCGGCCGGCGGACATAGGTGCCGCTGCCAGTGCGGATCACAACCAGCCCCAGTTCCTTGAGGCTTTTGAGCGCCTCGCGGATCACGTTGCGGCTCACGCCGTAACGGTCGGCCAGTTCCTGCTCGGAGGGCAAGCGTCCTTCGGGTGGGAAGGTGCCCTCCAGGATCAGTCGCTCGATATCATCGGCAATCTGCTGGTATAACCTGCGCCGGTCGACGCCTTTGGTGGGGATATCGGTGAACACGGAAGTGAAGGGA
>DATDRM010000315.1:0-2038 GCA_035291705.1 Anaerolineales bacterium | reverse complement strand
CCTGTACACCTTCTCAGCCCCTAACCTGCCCGAGAACCATGCCATGATGTTGACAATTCCCTTCGCCATCTATGGCATCTTCCGCTATCTGTATATTGTCCAAACCAAGCAGGGAGGCGGCGCTCCCGAAGAGGAGTTGCTGGCCGATCGTCCCCTCCAATTCACCATCTTCCTGTGGGGGGTAACTGTGCTGGTAATATTCTATCTATTTTAGGCTATCTGTTTCCCGGTTTCCTTATTTACCCTATTTTCATGCCTGCCATTTCCGCCTCCGCCCCCGGTAAAGTAATCCTCTTTGGCGAGCACGCCGTGGTGTACGGGCAACCGGCGATCGCTGTACCGGTGACACAGGTTCGGGCCAGGGCTATCGTCACAGCTGAACCGCGCCAACCTGCTGGAAGCGTGCGCATTCAAGCCCCGATCATCGGCCTGGAGGCGAGGCTGGCGGAGCTCCCGCCGCAGGATCCTTTAGCCAGTGCGGCCAGGCTTGTCTTTGCGGAGCTGGGCCTCTCCCAACCACCCGCCCTGACCATCCGGGTGACTTCTACGATCCCGGTCGCAGCCGGTCTGGGTTCTGGTGCAGCTGTCTCCGTGGCGATCATTCGCGCCCTGTCCGAGTTCCTGGGCCGCAGATTGCCCGCCGAGCGCGTCTCTTCCCTGGCCTACGAGGTCGAAAAATTGCATCACGGCACTCCTTCCGGGATCGACAACACAGTGATCGCCTACGCCAGGCCGGTGTATTTCGTCCGGCAGCAGGATGGGGACCTGCTCGATACCTTGCGAGTCGCTAAACCCTTCACTATCCTGATCGCCGACACTGGAGTTCCCAGTCCAACGGCGATCACGGTCGGGGATGTGCGCCACGCCTGGCAGGCTGAACCAGATCGCTACCAACGACTCTTTTCGACTGTAGGACGGATCGTTCAGGCAGCCCGCGCGGCCATTGAGAGCGGGGAGATAGGATCATTGGGCCCTATGATGGATGAGAATCACGCCCTGCTCCGCGAAATAGGCGTCTCCTCGCCAGGATTGGAGCGTTTGGTGGGAGCCGCTCGAGAGGCCGGCGCGCTGGGCGCCAAGCTATCTGGCGGCGGCCGAGGCGGGAACCTGATCGCCCTGGTCACGCCTGAGATCACTGGAACGGTTGCCCAGGCGCTACGCCAGGCTGGGGCGACCGGCATCATAATCACCGAGGTGGGGAGCGGAAAGGATGAGGGATGAAGGATGAAAGAGGTAGGGCGCTGCCAAGCCGGCTGACTTTTCTTAAACTCGGCGGCTCGCTGATCACCGATAAGACCCATCCGCGAACGCCCCGCCCGGAATCCCTGGCGCGGCTGGCAAGCGAGATCGCCGCAGCTCTTGGGGAAGACCCGGCCCTGGCGTTGATCCTCGGTCACGGCTCGGGCTCATTCGGCCACGTGGCCGGCAAACGCTACGGGACCCGCCAGGGAGTGTACTCGCCCGAAGATTGGCGTGGCTTTGCTGAAGTGTGGTATGACGCCTCAGCGCTCAACCGCCTGGTGATGGACGCACTGCACGCTGCGGGCCTGCCAGCCATTGCCCTGCCTCCGGTCGCCAGCGTCATCGCCCACGATGGGCAGGTGGCCGCCTGGGATCTGGCGGCGCTCAAAGCCGCGCTCCAGGCCAGCCTGTTGCCCGTGGTTTTCGGCGACGTAGCCTTCGATACCGCCCGCGGCGGGACGATCCTCTCCACCGAGGACCTTTTCGCGCACCTGGCGCGCCAGCTGCACCCGAGGCGCCTGTTGCTTGCCGGGATCGAACCGGGCGTCTGGGCAGACTACCCGGCCTGTACCCGCCTGATCGCCGAGATCACCCCTGCAAACCTGGAGGAAGTTGCCCCCGCCCTGGGTGGTTCGGCGGCGACCGACGTCACTGGCGGTATGGCGGACAAGGTTCAACAGAGCCTGGGCCTGGCCTGCGCCATCCCTGGCCTGGAGGTTTTGATCTTCTCCGGAGAGACGCCGGGCAGGGTGCAGGCGGCGTTATTGGGGGCAAGAGTGGGGACCGTGATTCGGGG
>DATDRM010000314.1:0-30284 GCA_035291705.1 Anaerolineales bacterium | reverse complement strand
CAACGCGGGCTTAAGTCATTGGTGTTGGAACGCAGGTTTATCGCCTCAGGCGCAACAGGGCGATCGAGTGGTCTGGTAAGGTTGCATTATGACCTGGAACCAGAATCGCGATTAGCTTGGGAGTCGTTCCAATATTTCCGGAACTGGGCTGAAATGGTTGGTGGAGAGTGTGGTTTTACTCGCACTGGTTTTTTACAATTTGTAAGACCGCAGTACGTCGACCAATTAAGAGCTAATGTGACCATGCACCAACACATCGGGATTCCCTCACTCGTGATCACTGCGGACGATGTCCAGCGACTAGCACCCGCTTTCAAAACGGATGACATGGAATACGCGGCGTATGAGCCCGAATCTGGTTATGCTGACCCGAGCAGCACGACTCAGACTTTCCTGGATTCTGCCCGGCGACGTGGGGCGCGCCTGGTGCAGAATTGCGAGGTGCTTGGGATGCAAATCAAAGGCGATCGGGTGATTGGTGTGCAGACCAGCCAGGGGGAGTTTTCTTCAGCTGTGGTTGTAAACGCTGCCGGGGCATGGGCCGCCCAGATTGGGCAGATGGCTGGGCTAGACTTACCAGTCACCACCTGGCAGCATGACACCATGTTTATCCGGCGGCCAAAGGATTTGGGACAAACTCACCCAACGGTGATTGACTTTCCAAATGAAATGTACTTTCGACCCGAAACTGGCGGCCTGACCCTGGTTGGGTTGGAAGACGCTAATCCGATCGGTGAATCCCCGGAAGGGGACACTGACCACTCCAAGCCAGGCTTCGTCGAACGGGCTATCGAGCGTATCTGCAAGCGAATTCCTGGGATGGATCGGGGTTCGCTACACAGCGCCCACGGCGGCTATGATGGCATCACGCCGGACCAGCGGGCGATCCTTGGACCAAGCGGTTTAGATGGCTTTTATCTGGCCTGTGGTTTCAGTGGGACAGGATTTAAGATCGCCCCGGCTGTAGGCGCTTGTTTGGCGGAGCTGATTGTGGAGGGACAGGCTAAGATGGTCGATATTGCCCCCTTCCGATTGGAGCGGTTTTCCGAAGGAAAATTGCTTACCGGCAAGCACTCCTACGAAAATATTTGGCATTAGGGAATTCTGGGAGCTGGATGACTCAGGAATTTACCCTGGCCAGCGCCAGGCGAATAAAGGCCGACCTGACCTTGCTGCTCGTCTCCCTGATCTGGGGCAGCGCCTTTGTCGCCCAACGCGTCGCAGCGACGCATATGGATATTTACTTATTCAACGGGATGCGTTTTATACTTGGCGCGTTGGTGCTCTTACCCCTGGAATGGCGTACCGGGCGACTGAATGATGCGAGACGCAGCCTCGACCGGCGGACGTTGCTGGGGGTGATCTTGGCCGGGATGGTGCTGTTTATTGGCGCGAGTCTCCAAACTCTTGGGATGCGGTTTACAACGGCTGGCAATGCTGGGTTTATCACCGGTTTATACGTAGTTTTTGTGCCCATCCTGCTCGCGGTTGGGTGGAGGCAATGGCCCCGCCCGGCAGTGCTGGCGGCGACCGGGTTGGCAGCTGTGGGGATGTTCTTATTAAGTACAGGAGGACACCTACGTCTCGCCCCTGGGGATGGATTGGAATTCATCGGCGCAGTGCTTTGGGCTTTTCACGTCATCCTGGTCAGTTTATTGGTGCGACGGGGACCGGTTTTACGCATCGCCATCGGTCAAAACCTCGTTTGTGGGTTGCTGAGCTTGATGGTGATCTCTGCAATTTCCCAGGGAGATGTCTGGCAAGGATGGGCTGCCGCGTGGTGGACGGTGGTCTACACTGGTGTACTCTCCATCGGAGTTGGATATACCCTGCAGCTGGTTGGCCAAAAAGAAACCTCTCCTTCCGATGCGGCGATTATTTTAAGCGCTGAGGCGGTGTTTGCCGCTTTATTTGGCTGGTTATTGTTGGATGAAAGCTTGACTGGGGTGCAGATCCTGGGTTGTGTCTTGATGGTAGCGGCGATGCTGATGGCGCAGCTGCCCTCTCAGTGGGTTAATAGTTCCAAGGGGTGACGCAACAACCAGGGAGTTCAAATTGTACGGCGATCGAGTAATTCTCTCAAAGCCATGAGTAAGGCATCCGTATCCACCGTGTCGTTGTAAACCTGGAACGAGACGCGGATCAGCGGTTGGTTATTCCAGCGATGCAGGGGGACTTCGATGCGGTATTCTTCGTATAGGCGCGCTTTCAGGTCGTCGGTGTCAATCCCTGCTGGGAGCAAGGCAACGAACATTTGTCCGTACCACTCTGGCGAATCCGGGCAAATGGCTGGCAGGTCTGTGAGGGTGTTGATTCGGGCGCGGGTCTGGCTGGCGAGAGCATGACAGCGACGGCGCACAGCTCGCCAATCGTGTAGAGCTTGAAATTCGATAGCAGCGGGGACGGAGAGGAAAGCAGATAGGTCACGCGTTCCCTGCCATTCGTGATAATCGATAAATTGTGATGGGCCAGGTTTCTCGCTTTCGTAGCCCCAGCTGACGACCAGGGGAGCGAGCCGAGACTGAATAGAGCGGCGGGCGAAGAGAAAACCCGCACCCTTTGGTGCGCATAGCCATTTATGGCAGGCTCCTGCGTAGAAGTCGGCACCGATCACGTTGAGATCCAGTTGAATTTGGCCTGGCGCATGCGCGCCGTCGACGATGGTCAGGATACCTGCAGTCCGGGCACGCTGGCAGATCTCCTCGACAGGGAAAACTAACGCCGTGGGGCTGGTGATGTGGCTGATGAATATCACGCGTGTATGCTCTGATACTCCTTGCCAAAATGCCTCGACGACGTCCGCCTGGCTGGTGATTGGCAGTGCGATAGGCCGTTGAATGTATTTGGCGCCTTTCTGGCGGCAGATGAAGCGCCAGGTACGATCTAGTGCCCCGTATTCGTGGTCGCTGGCCAAGACTTCATCGCCAGGATGCAAATCCAGGCTGCGGGCGACCATATTGATCGCCATGGTTGGGTTAGAGAAATAGACTACTTCATCGGATTCAACGCCCAGATACGCTGCCAGCTGGGTACGCGCCTCGGCTAAAAGATCGGCGATACGCCGGCTTAAGAATTCGACCGGCTGGCGTTCCAATTCGCGCTGCCAATTCTGGTAAACCTCAAATACTGTCTTTGGGCAGGCACCAAATGAGCCATGGTTGAGGAAGATCACCTCAGGATCGAGGAGGAAAAGGTCTTTATTCATTTTTAGTACTTTCTGGTCATTGTAAAGCTATGGTATGCGGAACTAAAATTCTTCTAACCAAGTTGCTTGAAACGATATTTCAGGTCAAGATTTATGGAAGGAGAGTCAAGATGAGTAAGAAAATGCTTGTAGCTGTATTGTTCGCCTTGCTGGCAACCTTGTTCCTCACCACGGCTGTTGCATTGGCCCAGGAAGATCTGATCCGGATTGAAGTTATCAACAAGTCTGAAGAAAGCGCTTCAATTAGCTTAATTGGAGAGACCGCTTATTATTTCCTGACTGTTCCAGCAGGAGAGACGAAATGGTTCACCGTCGAGAGGGATGTCTACCAGCGGACAACCTTTGCCTGTGGTGAATCGAACTCCGGCACTGTCGACCTGACGACCCATAAGCGCCTGATCTTCACCCGCTGCTATGGCGACGCACCGAATTGGGGCGAACCTGGAATGGAGAAGATCCATATCGATGATTCCCCAGCTGGGAAAAACTGGTTCTACAAATAGGAAAATGATACATTCTTAGTTTCAACTTCCCGAAAGTCTCGAACTTTCGGGAAGTTTTGTTATCAAAGCTGTCCGGAGCTCCCCCAGTTCGTAAGAAGTTGCTGGTATGTTGGGTCGTCGTAGCGGGATAATGAGAATGCCGGGGCGTAGGGAGGCAGTGCGCTCCCGGTTAAGTGGGCGGTAAGCAGTTCACCTGCCGCGAGCGAGGCCATTAATCCAAAGCCGGATAAGGCGCCGATCACATATGTCCCTTCGACCGGCAGAGGGCCGATCAGAGGACGGTTTTCCCTTGTCCTGGTATAGTAGCCGCCGTCAAGGGCAGGCCGGGGAGCCTTGCTGATATAGGAGCGCAAAGCGGGGATCATTGTCGCTAGGCCGCGCAGGGCAATTTCCGGATAATCAAAATCCAGAGGTGGGGGCCAAACTGGTTCAACTACTTTGGTGTGATACTCCCACAGCATTAATATGATTGGGCTATCGGCTGGGCCTTCGGGGCGGGTATGCACGCCGGGTGGCAATTCATTCAGGAGCCAACGGGAATGATCATCGCTAGACAGCAGCTGTTGTTCTTCGGGTGTCCAGGAAAGCGTCTGCGGATCTGCCCAGATCAGCAGGGGAGCGTCGCGCGGAACAGCGCCTAAGTGATCTTTGAAACCAACTTTAAAGTGCAATTCGCAATAGACCGGAAGATCGATCCCCACCATCTGGCTGACGGTATTTAGATATGGGCCGGCAGCATTGACGAATATTCGGACTTCAAGCCGGCTGGCATCATCCAGGTGAACAGCATTTACCCGCCCCTTATTGACGTCGATCCCTGTGAGGCGAGCTTTGACCAGTCGCACGCCGTGTGCGCGTGCCTGGTCTAATAAATAAGCGCCAAGCTGCTGCGCGCTAAACCAGCCGGCGCGGCGCACATGCAGCGCGGCAACCGCATCTTCGGAAATGTAAGGAAAGTAGTAGTGGATCAAGGCAGGGTCGAGGAGCAGGTCGGCGCCTGTGGGTTGGCTGGCGAATTCTTGTGGTTCGGGTGGCAGGTAAGCCGATTCACCTGGTAAACCTTGGTGAATCCGTAATGGGCCAGCGCCTAGCCTGGAGGTTTCCTCGGCTGCGCTGATCATTTCCGGAATCTTGGCCTGAGTGGCGGTCAGATACAGGTAACCACGCCGGTTAAGGTGGAAGGCATTTCTGCTGGAGTGCGCCAGCTCTTCGAGGAGATCGATACTGCGGTTCATCATAGAAACCATGGAATTGCCTGGCCCAGGCCACCAGTTGCGGTAGCATTCGGTGGATTTATCACTGGTCAAGCTGAGGGGAGGGCGCTCATCGACCAGGATGATGTCTTCTATCCCATGGCGTACTGCCAGGTGGTATGCGGCGCTTATACCGGCGATGCCAGCCCCGCAGATCAGGATGGGGGGAGTAGTCATTTAGTCAGTTAGTCAGGTAGTCGGATAGTCTAGTAGTTTTATCAATTTGTATCCCCAATTACACGTTTACCTGTCAATAGTTCACCTAATCCACAAATCGTTTAATCCTCTATTTCAACATAAATGCGCTTGTTGATCTTTCCCTTGCTCTTGTAGTCTACGATGCGTATCCGTCCGACTTCGGAGGTGTTCTTAACATGAGTCCCGCCATCGGCCTGTAGATCCAGGCCTTGAATTTCGACTACTCTCACCTGTTGGATGCCTTCGGGTAGCAGGTTGATCTTGGTGCGAATTAAGTCAGGGATCTGGAAGGCGACTTCACGGGGCAGGATCTCCACCCTTACCGGTCGAGCATTGGTTACTTCCTGGTTAATAGCGGTTTCGATTGCCTGGACTAAATCTTTGTGCATAGTTTCAAATTCAAAATCCATACGACCTGCCAGCGGATCCATGTCGCCGCCAGTCACGGAAGCGCCATAGTTGTGAAAAATTACGCCACACAGGATGTGCATGGCGGTATGCGTGCGCATCAATTGGTAACGCCGGTCCCAATCTATTTGCCCGTGAACAATGCTGTTGATTCCCGGTAACGGAACATCATTCTCTAAGTAGTGAGCCACATCGTCGCCGATTTTCCGAGCACGTTTTACCTGAAGAATAGGCGGAGGATCAAGCTCTTTGCCATCCTGGGCACGGGTGATGCTCAGCGTGCCTGAGTCGGATGGTTGGCCACCGCCGCCCGGATAAAAAGCGGATTGGTCGAGAATAACGGCATGGCCGTCTTCGTCCGTGCCGATCACGGTGGCATCGAAGGATTGCAAGTAGCTATCGGTCTGGAATAGGAGGATTGTCATGGGTATTCCTTTTTCTGATGATGGCGAAAAGTATACAGAAGAATGGTAAAGGGTGCAAGAGGTTGAGCGTGATACGTGAAAGGTGTAGCGTGAAAATGAATTCCGAAAAAAGAAGTGGGTAATGTGCAGATAAGAGAATTGGAGAAAATGCGATATGGGGAGACCATTTCTGCTTGACAAGGTGGCGATTGTTACGGGCGCGTCGGCTGGGATAGGGCGAGCGACTGCGTTGGCGTTGGCTGAGTGTGGGGCCGATGTGGCGCTTGGTGCTCGGAATGGAGTGGCTCTGCAGGAAACCGCTCGCCAGATCGAGGCTTTTGGGCGCAAGGCACTGGTTGTGCCAACCGATGTAACGCAAAAGGATCAGGTGGAGAACCTTGTAAACCAGACTATTGCTGAATGGGGTTGTGTTGATATCCTGGTGGCAAATGCCGGTCAATACATTCGCTCGCCTTGCGTTGATTTATCGATCCCAACCTTATTGGAATCGATGGCTGTGAATTTCTATGGTGAGGTTTATGGTGTCCTGGCAGTGCTACCAAACATGCTAGCGAATCGAAGCGGTCACATCGTCCTGGTATCAACGATGGATGCCCACACTCCCATTCCACCAGACGCCCCTTATGTAGCTGCTAAGTCTGCCCTGAGAGGCTTTGGTGAGGTATTACGCCAGGAATTATACAAGACTGGGGTGAATATCAGTATGATCTATCCAGGCCGCGTGGACACCGCTATGATCGATCATCTCAAATTTCATTGGATTTCTGCTAAAATCTCACCTGAGTATGTCGCCCGGTCGATCATTAAGGCGATCCGCTATCGCAAATCAAGAGTGATGATTCCACCGCAAACCATGATCCTTTACTATCTCACTGTATTTACTCCAGGACTGGCAGATTTGGCGACGCGGGTTTTCCGCCTTGAGGGTTGGGAAGATAATAACTCGGAGTGAATCACGAGGAATGGTGATGCACAAAATTATCGTCAACCCCATTTCTGGACGCGGTGCTGGACAGCGAGCGTTGCAAGAGATCAGACCAATGCTCGGGAGATATGGTCTGGATTGCGAGATCTCGAGCACTGAACGGCCGATGCAGGCGGTCGACCTGGCGCGAAGCGCTGTCCGTGAAGTCTGCGAAGTCGATGTGGCCGTTGGCGGCGACGGCACAGCGAACGAGGTGCTTAATGGTTTAATGTTGGCGAAAGACGAAGGCTTGGGGGAAAGCGCGTTTGGTGTGATCAGTGTCGGACAGGGGAACGATTTTGCTTTTGGCGTCGGGGTGCCGCCTGGCCTGGAGGGAGGTTGTAAGGTGTTAGCGCAGGGTCATACCCGGACGATCGACGTAGGCCGGGTATCCGGTGGTCTGTATCCAGATGGGCGTTATTTTGGGAATGGTGTCGGAATTGGGTTTGACGCGGTAGTTGGCTTCGAGGCTTTGAAGTTAAAACGGTTGCATGGATTCCTGGCATACCTGGTAGCGGCGCTTAAGGCCATTTTCTTGTATTACCGGGCGCCTTTGGTAGAGATCGATTTTGATGGGCAGATCCTGAAGCAACCAGCTTTAATGGTGTCTGTTATGAACGGCCGGCGCATGGGAGGTGGATTCATGATGGCACCCAATGCCGACACCAATGATGGCCTGTTCGACTTGTGTATCGCTCGGCAGGTGGGACGGGCGCGGATTTTAAGCCTGATCCCGCATTTCCTGAAGGGCACCCAAGCCTCCCAGGATCCTATCCTGACCGGCCAAGCGCATCACTTGACTGTTACTGCCTTGGAAGGGGTTCTGCCAGCTCATGCAGATGGCGAGACCTTGTGTGTCGATGGGGTAAAATTAGACCTCGAGTTATTACCCAGCCAGATTAAAATGATCAGCCCATCTCTGGAGAACCGCATTTGACTAAATCATTCTGGTTAGTCAATACTACTATCAAGAATATAACGCGTATAATCTGTCAAGTCGATGACACACAGCTGCAACGCGTGCCGCCCTGTGGACCGCTCATCCTGGTTGCCAACCATATAAATTTTCTGGAAGTTCCGATCATGTTCACGCACTTGCAACCCCGGCCGGTGACCGGATTTGCCAAGGCTGAGACTTGGAACAATCCAGCCATGGGGGCATTGTTTAATCTCTGGGGAGCCATCCCATTAAAACGTGGGGAGGCAGATATGGTAGCCATCCGGCGTGGGCTGGAGGTACTAGGAGATGGGAAGATCTTAGCTGTTGCACCGGAGGGTACGCGCAGCGGCAATGGTCAGCTCCAGAAAGGTCATCCTGGTGTCGTCATGCTTGCATCGCGTAGTGGGGCACCTTTGCTACCAGTGATATATTACGGGGGTGAGGGATTCAGGCGAAACCTAACCCGCTTAAGGCGAACGGATTTTCACATCATCGTTGGACAACAATTCTCTCTCAATGTGCAAGATGCCGTATTGAGCCGGGAAGTGCGCCAACAGATTACGGATGAGATCATGTACCAACTGGCGGCTCTCCTGCCGATCCCATATCGTGGATACTACTCGGATTTAAGCGAAGCGACAGAGAAATATCTTAAATTTCCTCTGGGCTCTAAGTCCAACTTCAACCGGTTAACAAACCTATACAATTGATCAAAAGGATTACAGGTATGAACCTAATACAGCAAACTCATGAACACCCCCGCCATTCCTGGTGGAAGACGATCAACCTGGCTTATGTCCCTGGACCGGCGACTCCCTTAGCGGAACAAGTGGCACTTGGTTT
Organism: Anaerolineales bacterium; assembly: GCA_035291705.1. GTDB lineage: Bacteria > Chloroflexota > Anaerolineae > Anaerolineales > UBA4823 > DATDRM01. The sequence goes on along the minus strand of DATDRM010000314.1, from coordinate 21,545 downwards.
GCTCAACCATCTGCGTAGTCAAGGGCATATCGTCCAGAAGGCTCCTGAAGAGGGTACGCACGTGATCTTGACGACGGCCAGATATGGTGAACCGATGCGGTGGAGAGAGGCATTGTTGTTTACTGCCCGGCGACGCTTCCAGCTCGAGCATTCCCCAACGATCTTCACCTTGATTAGTATCTCTGAAGAGAAGTTTCAGGAAATGCTGGCTTACTTCCAGCAAGTGCTTGAAAAGGATCCACCTGATCCGGAAGACTTTTATTTTTCTGGCCTGGCTGAAGAAGCGTTTGGAACACTCTATGAACAGGGTAAGCGCGGCGGGCCGATGCTTTCGTTGTTAAGAATGGTCCAGACCCAAACCATGAGCATCCGGGTGATCCTGGTAGTGGGGACGGAACACCCATTGGAGGCTTACACTTTTGACCTGGTTGGTGCGCACCCGCGTAGTGATGCCGTAGACCTGGTGGCATTCTATGATGAGCTCTCTGGCAGAATCGTCACGGCGGTTAGCACGAAAGAGATCACCGAACATAAAGCAATCGATGAACGGATCCCTCATTCCATTTGGTCCGGTCTCAGCACTCCCGCAGCGATGCGCCGGGCTGGGATCGAGTTGGGAAGGCGTCATTTTTTTACGGAGATGATTCGTGTAGGAAGTCTGACGCATGTACCTTCTTTGCCTGACACCATTTCCAGCCAGTATAGTGAGGGATGCTTTGCCACCTGGGAGCCGGTTTTGGAAGGATTGGTGGCAACGGTAACCGGCAGCGCCCGACCGGTTGACAAGGATAATCTGACTGACGATGAGCTGGCGGTGATCGTGGGGGTCCGTCCGGACGGCAGAGGGGCTCTGGTGCGGTATGTGGAAGGCAAACGCAATGACCCGCCTTCCTCAGAAGCTGTCGAATTGATGGAGATGGACCGCGATCTCCCTAGAGTCGAGTTAGGAGAGCACCCTGCCATCTCGAAATACGATGTGCCGGTGGCGCGGTCTAAATTGCATGGTCATCGCGGTGTACGAGCCTATGACCCGCGTTGGGTTGAGCATGTATATCTAGATCAGCCGTATTACCATTTCCCAGTCTCATGCTCCACCGAGGCACAAGCGCAAGCTATTAAAGCTGCTTTTTCTCGTTCGGAGGCATTTCGGAACCAGGAAGACCCCCGGCAGGTGGTGTTCACGGTGCTGCCCGGTCATGGCATCGTCATCGCAGAGAAGTGGGTGGAAGGGAAAGAGCCGTTCCAGGTGATGTGGGAGTACATGGACGCGGGGATATTACAAATCGAGAACAAGGTCCCCCAGGGGCCGTTGGTTTTCGTGCAGGACAACCACGGGTTGATGAAATTGAAAACCTTGGAAGGGGATAGGAGAGAAAAGGATCGGTTAGTAAAGGAATTAAGTTCGGTCAACAAGGACACATGAAGAACTATGTCTTAGCACACGATCTTGGTACAACGGGCAACAAAGCTACCTTATATGACCGGGAGGGGTGTAATGTGGGGTCGGCATTCCAGGGTTACGAGACCCACTACGACCGCCCCAATTGGGCAGAGCAAAATCCCGAAGATTGGTGGCAGGCGGTATGCATTTCGACCAGAAAGTTGTTGGCCCACGCCAAAGTAAAACCTGACGAGGTGGCGTGTATTGTTTTCAGTGGGCAGATGATGGGCTGCGTACCGCTTGATAAATCTGCCCGGCCTTTGCGGGAGGCAATTATCTGGGCTGACCAACGGGCAGTTGACCAGGTGCGCTGGTTGGGGGAACGCATCTCACCGGAGCGCGTATACCGCATCACCGGTCACCGGTTGAGTGCCTCGTATTCGTTGCTGAAAATCTTGTGGCTGCGCGAACACCAAGCGGATGTCTACAACGCGACTCATAAGTTCATGCACGCAAAAGATGCGATCGTAGCGCGGCTGACTGGTGAGTTCGTCAGCGAACCTTCCGACGCGTCTGGGATGAACCTGTTTGATCTGGAGCAAGCCACCTGGTCCGAATCGATTCTCGAGGCTGCCCTGTTTGACTCGGCAAAATTACCGCTCATACGCGGTTCGATGGATGTGGTCGGAACGGTTTTACCACAGGTTGCTGAGGGAGCCGGGGTGGTCGCCGGGACTCCGGTGGTGATCGGCGGTGGGGATGGAGTCTGCGCGGCAGCTGGAGCGGGAGTCCTGCGCGAAGGATTAGCGTTTAATTATATCGGTTCATCTTCCTGGATTTCCCTTGCAACCAGGCGACCGATATTCGATCCCCAGTTTAAGACCTTTACCTTTGCTCACCTCGTCCCTGGCATGTATTGTCCGACGGGTACGATGCAGACCGCAGGAGGTGCCTACCAGTGGACGCGCGACCAATTGGGAATGCCGGAAATCGAGGCGGCCAGCTCACAGGGTATCAGCCCATACGAGCTTATGAATGCCTTGGCTGAGAAGTCGCCGATTGGGGCGAATGGGTTGATCTTTCTTCCCTACCTGTTAGGTGAGCGCAGCCCCTGGTGGAATCCACACGCCCGAGGAGCGTTCATCGGCTTGACGATACGGCACACGCGGGAAGACATGATCCGGGCGGTGTTGGAGGGGGTAACGCTAAACCTGCGCCTGATCTTGGAGGCCTTCACAACGCAAGGAGCTCAAATTGAAGCCATGCGTGTGATCGGAGGCGGAGCACGCGGACGATTCTGGAACCGCATCATGGCGGATATCTATGGCTTGCCGATCCATCGCCTGGCAGTTTTGGAAGAAGCAACGTCGATGGGGGCTGCCCTAGTGGGTGGGGTGGGCATCGGTCTATACCCCAATTTCGACATGTTCGAGACGATGAATCGGGTGGTGGAGGAGGTCCAGCCTGATCCTGGGGCACAAGCGCTATACCAACAATTATTCCCGATCTTCGAATCGGCCTACCATGCCCTGGAACCGATTAATGAGATGCTAACGGAGCTGGTGGGGATGTCTTAGGTTTATTATGCAACGCTTAAGCTTCTGGCAAGATTATAGAAGCTTTGTCAGTGTGGGGGCATTAGCCGGAGCGGCACTGCTGCTGGAGAGCACTCTGACCCGTTTACTGGCAGTTGCGCAATATTACCATTTCGCTTTCTTAGTGGTCAGTCTGGCTGTGCTCGGATTCGGCGCTAGTGGCTCAATCCTGACCATGATGCCGCGCCTGTTAGAAAGAAATCCAGAAGCGGGGGACGAAGCGATTGAGCGCTTGCTGGCTTATTCGGGGGTTGGCTTTGCCGTAAGCGTTACGCTGGCCTATGGGGTGGTGAATTTGTTGCCCTTTGATAGTTACAGCCTTGCCTGGGATCGTAAGCAGATATTTCTCTTCATGCTCTACTATCTATCTTTGGCGATCCCTTTTGTTTGCGCTGGGCTGGGGATCGGCGGCGCGCTGGCAATCCGCCAGGGACGCAGTCACCTGGTCTATGCAGCTAACTTGTTAGGTTCAGGCGTCGGTGTACTCCTGGCGCCTTTTGCGTTGTGGCTGGCAGGCGTCCCAGGGGCGGTGCTGTTCAGTATCATAGCTGGATTGTCTGCAACCTTATCGTCCGGGTTGAAGTGGGGCAGAGCTGGGCGAATACTTCTATTTATCGGGTTAATCGCTGCAACCGGTGGGATTGCCGTGCTGAGCGTGGTGAATCTGAGCGGGCACGCTGCTCTAGGGATGGCGATCTCGCCTTATAAGGGATTGGCATATGCCCGCCAATATCCTGGCGCGATCAGTCTTTATGGGCGTTGGAACGCCATCTCGCGGCTGGATGTTATGGCAGGGGCGGGTACGCGCCAGCTACCGGGACTGAGCTATACATACCCAGGCATCCCGCCGGAGCAGTTCGGGTTGTCGGTCGACGCTGACTCACTGCAAGCGATCAGCCTGGTTTCCCCGGAGGGCTTCGCGGCGGGGGAATTCCTGCCGGAGGCTCTGGCTTTCACTTTGCGACCTGCGGCACGCACACTGGTGCTCGAGCCAGGGGGTGGCTTGGGCGTGCTCCAGGCGCTGGCTGGTGGAGTCCAAGAAGTGATTGCTGTGATCAACAATCGGCTTGTCCCAGAAGCCATTTCCTGTACGGTGCCAGGTTATGATATTTACCATCATGCTCAAGTCCAAACCACTACGGAAGCCACGCGGGCTTTTTTAAAAAGAGATGCAGAGTCATACGAGGTTATCTTTTTACCTCTGACTGACGCATACCGCCCTGTGACGAGCGGCGCTTATAGTTTGAGTGAGAGTTATACGCTGACGGTGGAGGGTTTTGTCGCCATGATGACGCGGCTAGCACCGGATGGCATTTTGGTGACTTCACGCTGGCTGCAAACACCTCCAAGTGAAGAAGTGCGCTTGATCGCCACTCTGGTCGAAGCCCTGGAAGCGCGCAATGTGCTCGATCTGCAAGGGGCGCTGGTCGCGTATCGCGGTTTGCAGACGATCACCGCCCTCGTCAAACCGGACGGTTGGAACACAACCGAGCTCACTACTATCCGTGGATTCCTGGAGGAACGTCGTTACGATCTAGTTTGGGCGCCGGAAATCGATGTGGCGGAAACCAACCGCTACAACCGTCTGCCTGATTCGGTCTACTACAAGACAATCAATGACTTGTTCAGCGCAAAAAACCGGAAAGAATATTACGCTTCCTTTCCTTATTCGATCACCCCACCGAGAGACGATCGGCCATTTTTTTTCCACTTTTTCACCTGGAAGCAAACGCCAGAGCTGCTCGCTGCGCTTGGGCATACCTGGCAACCGTTTGGGGGGAGCGGTTATTTTGTATTGTTCGCCCTGTTGATCCTGGTTACGATCTTTAGCGGGGTTCTAATCATCGTTCCGTTGTTGATCCGCCGACGCAGTCGAGTCGCGAGAATTGATCATCACCTTCAACCCCAACCTAAAAACCGCAAGAGGCAAGTCCTGCGGGTGCTGGCCTATTTCAGCTGCCTGGGATTGGCGTTTCTCTTTGTTGAAATCCCATTGATCCAGCGTTTTATCTTGATCCTCGGCCACCCAACCTACGCCTTCACGGTGGTGGTGTTGGCTCTATTATCCTTCTCCGGCCTGGGCAGCTCCCTGGTAAGAGCAGCTTGGTTCCCGCGCCGGACAGCGATGATCCTTTTAGTTGCCCTGGCCTTACTCACTCCGTGGGCTGTGATGCACCTGTCAGACGCAGTATTGGGGTGGGAGACTCAATGGCGAGCCCTGGCAGCTGTGATCAGCCTGGCTCCCCTGGCGATCTTGATGGGATTACCGTTCCCACTTGGGCTAGCCTGGCTCGAGCGAGATGCGCCCGATCTGGTAGCCTGGGCCTGGGCGGTCAACGGGTGTGCGTCGGTGATCGCCTCGGTGCTGGCAGCAATTCTTGCGCTCAGTTATGGGTTTACGCTGGTGCTATTGTTGGGAGCAGGGGTGTATAGCCTTGCAGTATTAGTGCTCCCCGGTCAGGGGGACAAAACGAACACCGCCCAGGTTGGTGGCTTGTAGATCGCCGTCGATTTTTTCGAAGAGCCACAGGGTTTGCACTAAACCGACCGGCCCGATGGGGATGATCAAACGCCCACCTTCCGTCAGCTGATTGGCCAGGGGTTGGGGTAGGTGATCTGGGGCGGCGGTGACGATGATGGCATCGAAGGGGGCGTGTTCTTCCCAGCCGAAATAACCGTCGGCGTTTAATGTCTCGATATTCGCATAGCCAAGATCGGTCAGGCGTTGCCTGGCCTGTTCGGCCAGCTCGGGGATGATCTCTATGGTATAGACATCAACGTCAAGCTCAGCAAGAACTACCGCCTGGTAACCGCTGCCGGTGCCGATCTCTAAGACGCTCTGTCCGGCTTCCAGGTGGAGCGCTTCGGTCATCAAGGCGACGATATAGGGTTGTGAAATGGTCTGCCCATGGCCGATCGGTAGAGGATGGTCAGCATAAGATTGGTCGAGATATTCGGCGGGGACGAATTTATGGCGTGGAACACTACGCATAGCCATAAGAACGGCAGGATCGTTGACGCCGCGCGCTTCAATTTGGGTTGTAACCATTTCTTCGCGGATGATAGAATAGGCGTCGGCAGTGGGAGTCTGTGATTGTGGAATGGCAGGTGTACTGGTTGCTGGGGACGCCGAAGAGATCCTCGGGGTGCAATTGGCGAGAAGCAAAGGAATTAACATGAAAATAAGAAAACGGTGCACCATAGTTGTATAGTAGCGTAAATATGGATGTGAGTCAACTATGATTTGACGAGAGCCTGTGAAGGCTTTACAATTGCTCCCAATCCTTATAGTAAGTTGCACCCATGCATGACATAGCTTATTTCTACCCCCAAGGTCACCAGGCGCATGCCGAACCAGGACACCCGGAGCGACCGGAACGGGTGGAGGCGGTCCGCGAAGCCCTGGAAAAGCAAAATTGGTGGCAGCCTTACCCGCACTTGCTGCCCTTAGACCTGGCTGACGAAGTGCTCCATGCTATCCATTCGCCGGCGTACCTGGTAGCGTTGGATCATATCTGCCGGCGAGGACAGTATTTCGACGCTGACACGTATACCACGCCAGCCTCCTGGGAGCTGGCGTTGGACGCGGCGGGGGGCGCAGCGACGATCGCCTCCACTGTCTGGCAGAGGTTGGCGCGACGCGGCTTCGCCCTCACCCGCCCTCCGGGTCACCATGCGACCCCCGGGCGAGCGATGGGATTTTGCTTGCTGAACAATGTAGCTTTGGCCGCGGAGTACCTGATCCAGCAGGAGGAGGCGAAGCGCCTGGCGATCGTGGACCTCGACCTGCACCATGGAAATGGCACCCAGGAAATTTTCTACTGGCGCGATGATGTTTTTTATGTCTCTATCCACCAATCACCACTCTATCCTGGGACCGGAACGCTGGAGGAGACCGGGGCAGGCGAGGGGGAGGGGACAACGGCTAATTTTCCTCTGTTACCCTTCTCGGGAGATCAAGCCTATCGCACTCTCATGGATATTTTGATCCTGCCTTTGCTCAAGCGGTTTGACCCAGAGATGATCCTGGTTAGTTATGGCTTTGACCCGCATTGGAGTGACCCACTAGGAAACTTGCGGCTTTCAGCGGAAACCTATGGGGAGTTGATCGGTCGTTTATCATCTTGGGCAGATGAGTATTGTCAGGGACGGATAGCTTTATTTCTGGAAGGAGGGTACAACCTGCAGGCAGCCAAAGCCTGTTCACTGGCGGTCGTGGCTGCCTTGCTCGGCCAGCCTTGCCCCACAAATGCAAACGGGGCGTTTGGGCCGTCTCCAGATGCAGAAAGCTCAGCCTGGGAAAGCCTGGTACGACGAGCGCGAAAACTTTGGAAATTGTAAAACGATAGTCGCTGAACCTTCCCGAAAGCCAGACAACAGCTTTCAAGAAGGGGATAATAAGGAACCAGAGATGGCAACTGAAGCTTGCTCGGTCTCAATTAAATGGGTCACGTCGCACCTGATGACAGCGATTGACTCGCGCGGTACACCCCTGGTGATCGGTACCTGGCCGGAAAAGCAACCACAATGGACTGGGTTGAAGGCGTCAGATCTGTTGTTGCTTGCGGCAGCCTCCTGCGCCACCTGGGATGTGACGAACATCCTGAACAAACAGCGCGAACCATTGGAAAGCCTGGAAGTTTGTTGTACTGGGGAGCAGGAAAGCGACCCGCCTTATAAATTCACACACATCCATTTGCATTATATGTTCAAGGGAGCGCTCAAAACAGAGAAAGTGGCGCGGGCGATCCAACTTTCCGAGGATAAATATTGTTCGGTGACGAATACCTTGAAACAAGCGGTAAGGATCACCTGTGATTTTGAAATCCTGTAGGACAAATTTCCAAATTAATTAAGGAGGATTATTGAAGGTGGTAACCAAGCAAACCTCCCTCCAAATCACCCCAAGTGAGTTTCAATCTCGTTGTGACCGTTTGTTAGATCATATACACGGTGGAGGTTTGACAGGCGTGGTCCTGTTCGACCGTGATTACATCCTATATTACACTGGCTTTGCTTTCATCCCCACGGAGCGACCAATCAGCTTCGTGTTGAATGCTGCGGGAGAGCGTGCCCTGTTCGTCCCCCGCCTGGAAGTCGAGCACGCCAGGGCAAATTCCCTAGTCCAGCGCGTCGACCATTATTTGGAATACCCGGGGGATCAGCACCCAATGGCGATACTTAAGCAAACACTGGCAATCATGGGGGTAAGAGGGGAAATTGGGGTGGATTATGATGGTTACCCCTGGATGTTAGGATATAGGGGCCCTAGCCTGAGTGAGATCACGGGTAGGCGACTGGTAAAAATGACAACTTTCATCGAAGAACAAATGATGATCAAAAGCCCGGCTGAGCTGGCCTTGATCCGGGAGAGCATCAAATGGGGACACCTGGCCCACATGCTTTTACAGCGCTATACCCAGGTTGGCGCAAGCGAGACCGAGGTCAGCCAGCGTGCCAGCATGGAAGCTAACCGGATCATGCTCGATACGATCGGCCCACTCTACCGCGCGCAAAGTCCATTTTCTGAGGGGGTTGGAGCTGGTTATCGCGGGCAAATCGGGCGCAATGCGGCAATCCCACACGCGCTGGCGAACAATATTACCTTCCAGGCTGGCGACGTGCTGGTCAGTGGAGCCAACGCGCCGGTATGGGGTTACAACTCAGAGTTGGAACGCACCATGATCGTCGGCCCTGCGACTGCTGAGCAGAAGCGCATGTTCGAAGCTATGGTCGCTTTGCAGGACACAGCCTTTGCATCAATTCGCCCTGGTGTGAAATGCGCGGATGTTGACCGGGCGGTCCGGACTTATTACGAAGCCCAAGGCTTGATGTCCTTCTGGAAACACCATATCGGACATGCCATTGGCTTGCGCTATCACGAAGGACCCTTTTTGGATTTGGGAGATCAGACTGTGATCGAGCCCGGTATGGTTTTCACGGTCGAACCTGGCCTCTACAGTTCTGAACTGGGAGGTTTTCGCCATTCGGATATGGTGGTAGTTGTCGAGGATGGCATCGAGATTATGACTTATTATCCGCGCCATTTGGAGAGCTTGACGATATAGATATTTGGATGACAAACGGATAGAAGTAAACCGGAAAACAAGGAAACAGGGAAACAAGGGTACAGGAAAAAAGGAAAAAAGAAATTTGAAAAAAGAAGAGAAACCCGGACTGACCGAGCGTTTCGAGGGTGCGCTGGTGTATGCGACCCGACTGCATGCCAGGCAAAATCGCAAACGTAGCAATGTGCCATATATCGCTCACCTGCTGGGGGTGACGGCACTAGTGTTGGAGGACGGCGGTGATGAAGATGAAGCGATTGCCGCACTGCTACATGACGCTGTTGAGGATCAGGGGGGTTTGGAGACTCTGGAGGAGATCCACCGCCGGTTTGGGGAACGTGTGGCGATGATCGTCGACGCTTTAACAGACGCTTATACTTTCCCGAAACCCCCCTGGCGCCAGCGGAAAGAACAATATATCGAAGCCATGCACTCGGCTGATGAATCAATCCGCAGGGTATCGCTAGCGGACAAGGTCTATAATGCTCGCGCTACCCTGATCGATATCCGCCGAGAAGGAGAAGCGGCCTGGAAAAAGTTCAAAGAAGGTAAGGAAGGAACCCTCTGGTATTATCACCAGTTGATCAAGACCTTCGGTAAACAAGGACCTTCCGAGTTGTGGGAAGAACTCAAGCGAGTGGTCGGTGAGATCGAAAGGGTGAGCGATGAAGGATGATAGGCGGCTGGATTTTGTTATAATCTTCGTATGTTAGAAGGGACAGAAATCCCCCTTATTATAGGATTCGTAGGCGATCTTTATTTCTCCTCACGTATTGAGGGTGCCGCCCGACGCCTCGGATTCCAGACAAAGTTCATCGAGATGGCTGAAGAGATCGCTCCACCAAATCCGGAACCGCTTGAACGCCAATTTGCCGAACACCTGAGCGGACGGGAGGCGATACTGCTCGACCGGCTCACCCTTTGGAAGCCAGCTTTAATGATCTTCGATCTAGGAAATAGAAACATACCCTGGCGGGAATGGATCGCTTTGGTTACCTCGGTGCCTGCTACCCGACGGATCCCGGTCTTGTGTTATGGGTCACACGTCGATATCAAAACCATGCATGAGGCCAGTGCGGCTGGCGCACAGAAAGTCGTACCCCGTTCGCGTTTCGTACAGGATTTGCCTGGCCTGATCCAACAATATGCCAGGGCGAGCGATCGGGAAGCGTTGAGCACCGCCTGTCAAGAGCCCCTATCTCCGATGGCAGTGCGCGGACTGGAAGAGTTCAACCGGGGTGAATATTTCGAAGCCCACGAATCGTTAGAAGCCGCCTGGAAGGCGGATAATAGCTCCGGGCGCGAACTTTATCAGGCTGTGCTGCAGGTGGCAGTTGCCTACTACCAAATCTTGCGCGGAAATTACAGCGGGGCTGCTAAGATGTTTCTACGCTTACGCCAGTGGATCGACCCGTTGCCGGATTATTGCCGGGGAGTTCACGTGGCCAACCTGCGTGCTGAAGCGCAAGCAGTGCACCAAGAATTGCTTAGATTGGGTCCAGAACGCATCGCCGACTTCGACCGAAGCCTGCTACGGCCAGCGATATACCAATAAGGAAAGGATATGTCAAATAAAATCGCGTTAACAGGCATCAAGCCCTCTGGAACGCCGCACATCGGCAACTACCTGGGTATGATCCGGCCAGCCCTCGAATTGGCGAAGCAATACCAGGCGCTATACTTCATCGCCGATTACCACGCGCTGACTACGGTCAAAGATGGCCCAACTTTGAAGCGCCTGACGTATGACGTGGCAGCGACCTGGCTGGCATTAGGCCTTGACCCGGATAAGGTGATCTTCTACCGCCAATCAGATATCCCAGAAGTGATGGAGTTCACCTGGATCCTAGCGTGTTTCACCTCAAAAGGTTTACTTAACCGTGCCCATGCTTACAAAGATGCGGTAGACGAGAACATTGCCGCTGGGCTCAGTCCGGATGAGGGGATTAATGCTGGGTTGTACAGCTATCCGGTATTGATGGCTGCCGATATCTTGCTTTTTGGCTCGCATTACGTCCCCGTTGGACAAGACCAAAAGCAACACATCGAGATCGCGCGCGACATCGCTATGGCGTTCAACAATAATTATGGTGAGATCTTGACGCTGCCTGAAGCAGTTATCCGGGAAGAGGTGATGACCATTCCAGGGGTGGATGGGCGGAAGATGAGTAAAAGCTACGACAATGTAATCCCGATGTTCGCCCCCTCCAATGTGTTGAAAAAAACAGTGATGCGCATTGTGACCGATTCGCGACGACCTGAGGAGTCGAAAGACCCGGAAAGTGACAATGTTTTCGCCGTCTACCGCCATTTTGCACCACCTGAGGAGGTGGAAAGGAAGCGACAACGCTATCTAAAAGGTGGGCTGGCGTATAGCGAGATTAAAGGTGAGCTGTACGAACTGCTGGAAGCAACGTTTCACGAGGCGCGTAACAAGTACAAAGTCTTGATGTCAGACTGGGAGTATTTAGATCAGATCCTTTTCCAGGGGGCAGAAAAAGCTCGCAAGATATCTAAGCCTATGCTGGAGAAGATCAGAGAGGCGGTTGGAGTGGATTGATCATTATGGCGAAAAAGAAAATCGGCTATGTTGAATTGCGATGGACTTGCCCAAAGTGTGGGACGGTCAATCCCGGTCCGGTGAAGCTTTGCAACGGTTGTGGTGCAGCCCAGCCTGTGGATGTAAAGTTTGAACAGGCGACCCGCCAGGAGCTGATCACCGATGAGGCTGCCAAGGCGAAAGCACAGGCAGGGGCGGATATCCATTGTCCGTATTGCGGGACCCGAAATCCAGCTGACGCTAAGGTCTGCGTGCAATGCGGCGGGGATCTCGTCAAGGGGATTAAACGAGAACAGGGGAAGGTGTTGGGGGCTTTCACTACTGGACCGGCAACAAAAGTCAAGTGCCCAAGGTGCGGAACGGAAAATCCGGACACAGCTCTGGTGTGTTCACAATGCGGCGGGAGCTTACGGCCGGCTGAGGCGGAGGCTAAAGCTCCAGAACCTACTCCGGCAGTCCCAAAGAAGACTCCAGTCTGGATCTACGCTGCGATTGTCGCGGTGGTCTTCCTTATCTGTGGGGTAATTGGGTATCTAATTTTCCTCTCTCAAAAGACTGAGGCCATTGTGGGCACGGTGGAGCAGGTGAGCTGGGAGCGCTTGATAGCGATCGAAGCGCTCGTGCCGGTCGAATACAACACCTGGCAGGATCAGGTTCCGCAAGGTGCACAACTTGGAACCTGTGAAGATCAGGTACGCACTGTCCAGGATGAACCGGCGCCGAACGCTGTAGAAGTCTGCGGCACGCCCTACACAGTAGATACAGGCCAGGGATACGGGGAGGTCGTCCAGGATTGCGAGTATCAGGTGTATGATCTGATGTGTACTTACACCGTGGAGGAGTGGAGTCGGGTCGATGCGATCACCTTGAGTGGGAATGATTTTTCTCCGGTTTGGCCGGAGACTGACTTGCAACCTGACCAACGTATGGGGCAGGAACGCAGCGAGAGTTATACGATTGTATTTCGCAGCGGGGATGTCACGTATAATTATTCGACCAGCGATTTCAGCCTGTTCCAGCAGGCGCAGGTTGGCAGTGAGTGGACATTGAACGTTAATTCCTTCGGGGATCTGATTTCAATTGATCGATAATCGCTTGTTAACATTCATCTCCGCATTCGAGCTACCTGCGCGATGAGCTGTTGCATGCGCTCGTAATGGGAGCCTCTCCAATAAACCTTGTCGCAGAATAGGCAAATGTGGAATTCGTCGTAGTAGCGGATGGTCAGGGGTTGCAGGCGGTGCAAGATGGCTTCTTTTTCGATGGGTTGCAGCGAGCTATTGCAGCGCAAGCATCGCCGGAAGGGGGTGATCTTGTCTGATAAATCATACCGCCGGGATACTTCGAGCAATTGAGATTCGGGGTCCAGGTTGCGAACACAGTAACCGAAGACGACGGCCTTGCGCATCAACAAACGGCGATCGCGAGTCAACAGGATACGCCTCTCTAGGTTCAGGACAGCGACGAGATCCTCATCCTGGTAGTCGTTGTGATAAAGAACGTCAAAGCCCAACATACGGAGGTAAGTAGCTAATTTGCCAAGGTGATTATCCAGCAGAAAACACGGATCGGTTTGACTGAGGTCAGATTGAGTTGTTCCTGGCAGTCCTTCGTGCTCCTGGAATACCGGATAAACTGCGATTTGGTCGCCAGGTTGGAGAAGGTATGTAAAATCGACAGGTTTGTCGTTGACTCGAATCAGACCGACTTCTGTATGAGGTACGCCCAAGGATTCGATCAAGTGCTTAACAGATGGGTTACCTTTGAAATGACATTGGAATAATTTATCTTTCCGATCTGATGGGAGAAAGTCGTTCAGCTGTGCGAAGAAGCGGATATCGCTCGTGTGCATCAAGAACTACTCCAATTCGACCTCATACTTAAGTTGAGTTCGGTTGGGAGGGCGAAATTTTGGTAAACTTCCTTTTGAAAATCCACGTGGATAAATTGAGGAGAACCCAATGCAGCTAATCCTGACCGTGGATCTAACCACCAATGAATTCGGGAAAATTTCGGTACCGGAGGCATGGGAGCGTGATTACCTGGGTGGGGCATCGTTGGCAGCGCGCATATTATATGCCGATTTGGTGCCAGATTTGGATCCGTTATCACCTGAGGCGCCACTGCTGTTCATGAACGGACCGCTCACAGGGACGGCTGGGCCGGCGGTGGGACGGTTTGTGGTCTGCGGGCGCTCGCCGGCTACCGGCCTATGGGCCGAATCTAACTGTGGAGGTTTCTGGGGGCCCGAGCTGCGCAAGGCTGGTTTTGACGGAGTGCTGATCGGCGGGCGGGCGATCCACCCGGTCTATCTATGGATTGAGGATGGCCGGGTGGAAATCCGAGCGGCAGACCAATTGTGGGGAATGGATACCTACCAGACCCAGGCAGCGATCAAAAAGGAACTTTCGCTTCCAGCATTAAGGGTTGCTTGTATCGGCCCGGCAGGGGAAGCGCTGATCCCGTTTGCGCTGATCCTCTGCGATCACGGTCGTGTTGCTGGACGGACTGGCCTTGGGGCTGTGATGGGATCCAAAAACCTTAAAGCTTTAGCGGTCAGGGGGAGTGGTAAAGTTCCAGTGAGTGATCCAGCCAAGTACAATCCTCAGCGATCCGAGGCAAACCGCGTGCTGCGCGAGGATAATATCAGCCAGGTAGTCCACGAGTTGGGCTCAGCGAGCGCAGCTGACTATTTCGATTACATCGGTGAGATGCCGAAGAAATATTTCCAGAGAGGAAAATTTGACGATGAGATTCAGATCACTGGAGCCAGTGTTACGGAGACGATCCTGGCTGGTTTTAGCACCTGCCACGCCTGTGTAATCGCCTGCGGGAGGGTGGTACGGCTTGAGGATGGCGTCAAACGCAAAGGACCGGAATATGAAACATTGGTAGGGTTTGGTCCGAATCTGTGCTTGAATGACCCGCAAGCGGCGACTCGGTTGGGGGAGCTGTGCGATCGCTACGGGATGGATACTATCAGTTTGAGCAACACAATCGGATTAGCGTTCAGCTTATCCGATAAAGGGATAATAACGGGTGAAGACACCGGCGGATTGGCGTTGGATTGGGGAAAGTCGTCGTTGGTTGAACAGCTGGTTCATATGACTGCCCAACGCACTGGTTTTGGGGCATCCCTGGCCGAGGGGGCGCGTTCTCTGGGTAGGCGGTTCGGTGCGGAGGCAGATGCGGTGCAGGTTAACGGTTTAGAGGTGGCGTATCACGATCCGCGGGGAGCTTCAGGAATGGCGTTGGTCTACGCAACCTCACCGCGCGGCGCCTGCCACAACCAGTCAGATTATTTCTTGGTGGATGTGGGACAGGTGGAAACAAGCCTAGGATGTGAATGGCATCCTTCGAAGGGCGGGGCGGAGAAAGCAGCCAACGTCGCCCTCCACCAGAACTGGCGAACCGTGTTCAATTCTCTCGTTATGTGCTTTTTTGCCAACGTTGCGCCGGAGACGGTTGTAGAGTTAATCAACGCCGGTTGCGGGCTTGATTGGGATGTTGCTGAAGTGATGCGATCTGGCGAACGAGGCTGGAACCTGAAGCGCCTCATCAACAAGCGCCTGGGGTTAGAGCCTTCAAGCGATAAGCTCCCAAAAGGGTTGCTTGTCCCATATTTGGATGATCCGAACGGCGAGTCCGGCTACGCACCGGATTTGAATGCCATGCTAGAAGCATATTATGAAGCGCGCGGTTGGGATCCAGCGACTGGATTTCCCACCGGGGAAACCTTGGATCGATTAGGATTAAATTGGGTGCTTGAGGAGAAGGAATCGTGAGATTAGTGACGGTAGCTGAGATGCAGGCCATCGAACGCCAGGCGGATGCCAGTGGATTGAGTTATGCAATGATGATGGAGAACGCAGGGATAGGTCTGGCACAGGTGGTGAGTGAAGTCTATGGACACTTGATTACAGGGGGGGTATGTGGATTGGTCGGATCGGGTAATAATGGTGGAGATACATTGGTGGCGCTAACGCGTTTAGCTAATCAAGGGTGGAGGACGAGCGCTTATATAGTGCGGAAGCGCCCGTCCCATGACCCATTGATGGAGCGGTTGAAGGTAGCAGGTGGAATCATTTTGACTCTCGAAGACGATTCTGATTTTAGTAAATTGACAGAAGAATTAAGCAATAGTGCTGTAGTGTTAGATGGCGTGCTCGGGACAGGCATCCAATCGCCTGTGCGCGGCAAGGTGGCGGAGGCTTTAGAAAAGACCCGGCGCGAGTTGGATGAGCTTCCCCAAAAGCCGGCAGTGGTGGCGGTGGATTGCCCGTCCGGGGTAGATTGCGATAGTGGTGAGGTCGCTGCTGAGTGTATTCCGGCGGATCTGACTGTAACCATGGCGGCGGTAAAAACCGGCCTCTTACGCTTTCCAGCCAATAACCTGATCGGTAAGCTGCGCGTGGTGGGGATTGGCTTGGAGCAGGGAGGCCTTGACCTGGAAGCCTGGCAGGCGGTCAAGCGCTGGGTGGCTGACGAGGAGATGGTCTGGCGATCGCTGCCTGACCGACCCCGTGACGCCCACAAGGGCACCTTTGGCACCGCATTGGTGGTGGCTGGCTCGGTGAATTACACCGGTGCAGCGCTCCTGGCCGGAAAAGCCGCCTACCGGTGCGGCGCAGGGCTGGTTACCCTGGCGGTCCCAGCCCCGTTGCACGCTATCTTAGCAGGTCAATTACCAGAAGCTACCTGGCTGATCTTGCCGCACGAGATGGGAGTGATCGCTGCCGAAGCGGCTGAGGTGATCCATGAAAACCTGGAGCGGGCGACAGCTATGTTAATCGGACCGGGCCTTGGCTTGGAGGATGAAACGCGGGATTTCCTGGAACGACTAATTGGTTCGGTTCCCCAGAGCCGGTGGACGGGCATTGGTTTCGTGCCTGCATCAAGCAAAGGTGGGAGCGCAATTCGGGCAAAATTGCCGCCTTTGGTAGTTGACGCGGATGGTTTGAAGTTGCTTGCTCGCCTCCCAGATTGGGCTAAACACCTACCTGCGCCAGCGATACTGACTCCCCATCCTGGGGAAATGGCGATCTTGACTGGCCTGAAAGTAGATGATATTCAAGCACAACGGATCGAGGTGGCAGAACGTTATGCTCAAGAATGGGGGCATGTGGTGGTGCTCAAAGGCGCAAATAGCGTGGTGTCTGCCCCAGATGGGAGGACGGTTCTGATCCCTGTGGCGAGCGCTGCCCTGGCGCGCGCCGGGACAGGCGACGTGCTGGCGGGATTGATCGTCGGTTTACGGGCACAGGGAGTGGGAGCTTTCGAAGCTGCAGTGAGTGGAACCTGGATACACGCCGAGAGCGGACTACGCGCTGCCCAAACTATGGGTTCAACCGCGGCGGTGGTGGCAGGAGATGTCTTAGAAGCGGTGGTGGGGGTTATGGGAAGGGTGAAGGATGATGGATGAGGATTAAAGGGTGAAGAAAAGAGGTCGGAAGATTCCGGCCTCTTTTTTATTCCTTGATGGAAGTAATATAGTTAGATTACTCCGAAGCAGGTGCGCTTGATTCGCTGGGCTTTGGAGTAAACGGTTTCTTGGCTGCTTCGACCGCGGCTCCGACGCGTTGTTTCTGTTGCTCAATGGCTTGTTTGGCCTGTTGGGCGTAGTAATCGGCGCGGGCGCGGGCCTCAGCGGCTGTGGCTTCAGCCTTCATGCGGGCTTCTTCTGCAGTCTCCACAGCCCTGTCTTTAAGCTCGATGCTTTTCTCTTTGATTATGGCGCGGGTTTCCTCACCGGATTGAGGCGCCATGAGCAGGGCTACCGTGGCGCCGATCAATCCACCGACTAAAAAACCCGCCAAGAAGGATCCTAAATCGCCATTATTATCTGCCATCGCTCACACTCCTTTTCTAGTGGTCTGAAAATCGTAACCAGTCGGGTAATTCTGGTCGTTTCCGCAATTTAGCGTTTCCGAAAAAGGCCAACCATCTCCATTACACGGCGCATAGCGAATAGATATTCATTAAATTTGATCACAGGTTCGGTCAAGTTTTCGCTGATGAAGACCGCCGTGCCCCGTAAGGTATTGGCGGTCTCGTTGGTCGACTCGAGAATCGGTTTCACCTCGCTTTGGAGCAGATTAATCAAAGTGGCCAATTGGATGATCATGATGACCAGGGCCAGGCCGATTATCATAAACTCCAAGGCCATAAAAATTATAAAAATGTCACGGATCCGAGTAACGTCAGTGGAAGGTTTGACCAGGTAGAAGACCCCTAGGGCGATCAATGCCAACAAGACGATCCCGCCCAAGATCAGGACAATGATCAACGACCGCTGGCGGCGAATTTCTTCCTGGCTATGAACCGTTGGAACGGAGGGAAGATCGGGATTGGTATAGTCCTGTGAAGGCGAGAGCCCGGTATCCATGTCGAAATGATTATACCATTTTACTCAGGAATGCGGTGCACGTGTGGATCGATCTACGGTGAGTTCAACGCCATTCTGCGATGGATCGTGCATTAACAGGCTGATCGTTTTATCTGATTCCCGATACTCGACTGGAATCTTTGATTCCTGCAGGCGGGCTGACAGCGCCTCCCAGGCTGACCTATCTGGAATCTTGATAGTGAAAGATAAAAGCCCGACGGCGTCCGCCGGCGGCGGGGGCGCAGCGCGACTTCCCCAGATATTTGTGCCTAAGTGGTGGTGATATCCACCAGCGGAGAGGAACAATGCTCCCGGGTATACCCTTTGGGTGACATCAAAGCCCAACAAGGAATGATAAAAATCTTCAGTTTGCGACAGATCAGAAACCTGCAAGTGGATATGGCCAATATCGGTTTCTGGGTGGATGCCAGACCAGGGTGCATTATCGCCTTCTGTTTGACGGAGTAGGTCTTCCAAATCCAGGGGGTCCGTGGTCATAGCGATCATATCATCCATCCGAGGCCATTGGCTGGGCGGCCGATCGACATAAAGTTCCAATCCATTACCATCTGGATCTGCCAGATAAAGCGCCTCACTGACCTTATGATCTGAAAAACCCTGAAAGCGGACTTGATAATCGATCAGACGCTGAAAGAGGTGCGCCAGCGATGGGCGGTCGGGCAGGCGAATGGCAACATGGTAAAGGCCGGTGGTGCGAGGTGGTTTTGGGTGGGCGCCAGGCTTTTCACTTAACCGGATTAAAAAGGGGTCTGTTCCACTGGCGGAAAGGTCGGCTATTGCTTTCCCTAGTTGGATTTCCTTGAACCCCATCGTCCCGGCGTAAAACGTTAAGGAGCGTTCGAGATTGGATACCTGCAAATGAATGTTGGCGATATGTGTTAAAGGGGGAAGGGTAAAAGGTTTCATCTCTCAGTCCAGGACTCCTATGGGGGAGGGATACCTAATAAGGCTGGAAACCAGTATTTTAATACATCACTTGCCGGTTTGCCGTGCACAGAGGTGGACTTATCCTGGATCGCGGCAGGCGGGAAATAACCGCGCGAGATGAAACCAGCGACACTTTCACTCTCGTTTATAGCGAGCAGAATAGACTGGTAAGCTTGGGCTTGTTCTTGAAGGTTGCTGGCTGAAGGGTAAGCCACACCGATCACAACCGGCTTGTCGAATTGTCTTTTGAGAGGTTTTACAACATCATCGAGCAATCTGGAGGTAGCGGCTTGCAGGCCCTCCTGGGAAGCATCGGCCGCCTGCCCCGGGGGGATAGACCACTGCAAGTAGAATTGGTCGACTGCATCCATGAAGGGCGGCACTTTTATTCCTTCCGGTGAAACGGGTAAGGCCCATACCAGGGTGCCAGTAAAGCGTCCCCGGACTTCGTTTATTAAATCCCGCCAACGGGTTTCGGCGTCGAGCGGGACGCCTGATGGGGACCCATTCGGCAAGATCCCGTTCGGCAAAGCGGGTGCAACCCAGTCGCCTCCCAGGATGAGCGCTCGAGCGCCATTTCGGCTTGCCAGATCTGCGTGGTGTAGGACAAAAGAACGATAGCTGTTAAACCAGGCAATCCACCAAGCGAAGTCACGGGGCGCGCTGCTCCACCATTCTTCTACTGAGGAAGAGAAATTCGGTGCCGGGTTTATGGCAACATTCAAGCCGAAAGCACGAGCCTGATCCAATGCAGCAACGGAATCTGGCCAAAGCGAATCGCGACCGGTGACCGGTTCGAGGACCGGGGGTATCTGGCGAGAATAAGTCCAGGTTGGGGAAAATACAACCCAATTTGCGCCCAACCATTGCAGCTCCTTAAGGGACACTGGCATGCGGGGGGTCCAGGTAGGGTGGTAGCCGGGTTGAAATTCTACGCTGGCGATGAAATCTAGCCCGTGTGAGGTGACCTCTGGCATATCCATCGATACTGGGAGACTATCTGCTCCCCACCAGATCCAGGAATCAACTTTGTCATTAACTGACTGGTTGCCCCCTTCAACTTTAAGCGTACGCCCGATACTGTCTTTCCCAGCAGTGGTTATGTCGTCGGCGACAGAGCATTGGTCGTTGCGGCAGTACCGATAGCCAAGCGTCTCAAGCATGTCCAGCGGGCTGTAAAGCACATAGGCCCAATGGTCCTGGCCGAGGCGCCACATGGGGATCGGTTCGGTCCAGCCGTATGGATTAAACTGAATAGAGACGAAATCGATGTCCGGGGTATTGGCTGGCGCGGCGAGATCAAAAAAAACTGAACCCCCGCCTGGTTCGGTCTTCCAGGTGTCAATTGTGTCCTGGACGATGATGGTCGACTCGGGGACAATTAACCGACGCAACCGAAAATCACCACTGAGGGTGTGTTCCGCGTTCCAGAACCCATCCCCAAGAGTGTATTTATACTGAACATCCGCGCCTGAAGGTAGATTCAGGGCCAGGCTGTAGCGTCCGTCGGGCAATGGGGTTAATACCGGCATTCGGGAAGCTAATGTGTTGATACCACCAGACAGATCGGCGAAAGTATTACCGAGCTGGTAGAGGTTTCCAGCCAGTCGAATTGGTATGGCAGACAATGTATCTGGAGGTACATTGACAGTGAAGACAACATTTACCAACGGGGATGCGACTAACTGGATGTTGGCTGGGGTACCAGATTCGGGAGCCACGCTTGCGCCCTGTTGAAAGGTTTGGTAGGAGCCATCCAAAGCATAAACGACCAGATTGTGCGTTCCAGGAGGCAGCCCCTCTAATAAAAACGAGCCGTTGGAGGCAGTCAGGGTTTGATAGCCCCCGGCGGTAACCAGCAGGTTCGCGAGTGGAGAACCATTCTGCGCATCGGTCACCTGCCCGATAATGCGCCCAGTAAGCCCTTGAAAGGGCGTGTCGCTCCAGGCGCTGACCAGATCCTGGACAACGCCGGGTCCATCAACGTAAACCATGCGGTAACGCACTGGGTACTCATTAGACGTGTGTTCGCCAGCCTGATAAGGCCCCTGGCGGGAATAACGATATTTAATCGTCGCACCGATTGGTAATGGCAAGCTTATTTCATAAACCAGGTCATCGATCACCTGCATTTCGTGCTGCTCGATGTTGAGAGCCAGGCCAGTGACTTCGTCGAGCACATCCAGGCTGACAGGTTGCTGGCGTGGGGTATTGGGAGGAAGCTGAATCCGGAAGGTTACCGTGGCCTCCAGGAGTGGTGTGGATGGTGTAGGAGTTGGCTGTGATGCAGAAGAAGGGGGGAGAGTCGAAAATAGGCGAGTGAAATTACAGCCCAGAATAGTTCCTGCCAGGAACACGATTAGTATCAGAAAGGCTATAAAGCGTCGACGAAAAGGTATACTTTTCCAGCTACGCGAAGGAGGGAAGAGGGCAGAGTAGGTTCGGCGCATATCTATGGGTATGGTTTGAAATAAGCAATATCCAGAATAGAACCCTGGCGCTCAGCAGTTGGCCTGAAGACTGCCTCAACCTGCATCCCAATGAAAACCTGCTCCGAATTAACCTCTTTGATCCGATGGATCAACCCACCATCGCCCAGCCGGATGAA
>DATDRM010000313.1:0-2620 GCA_035291705.1 Anaerolineales bacterium | reverse complement strand
ACTTCTGTGGGTGCTTCGGTGGCGACCGGCACTTCAGTCGGCGCTTCGGTCACGACCGGCGCGGGGGGGGCTTCCGTGGTAGCCGGCGCCGTGGGAGCGCAGGCTGCCAGGATCATGCTGGCCAGAACAACCAGGGCCAGCAGGGTATACAGCGTTTTGTGCTTCATCTTTCTCTCCTCCAATTGTTGAATTTTTTTGTTCGTAAGGTTTAAAATCAGACTTGTGTGATGATCTGTCAGGCAGTCACCTCCTCTATGATTGTGCAAGAAAACGGGTGGGAGTTTGGTTGCGCCAATTATAAACCACATTCTTATCGCAAGAGGCCCGTTTTCTCTTCAGGTAACAGGTTTGTTTATGCTCAACGGCTTACATTTCATACTAACCAGGTTCATTAAAAGTTCAGCCGGGAAACTCAATGAAATCCGATGAAATATATCACATTAAATCGCGCCATTTGTCAACCGCAAACATGACACCTGACACTGTGCCCGTCCGGTAAAGAAGGATATACTGAAATAGGGAAACAGGTATCAGGTAATAAGGTAAACAGGTACAGGTAATCAGGTGCCGGTCGCCAAAGGAGATGTTCCGATGACTGTCAAAACCTGGCAAACGATCAAAGTCCAATATTGCCACCATGTGGACATGGAAGTTGGCCTGGAGGCGGAGGTGGTTTATCCCTCCGAATGGCTGCCAGACCAACCGCCACGCATCCAGGCCCATCGCTGTTCCCATGGCATGGCGTGCAACCTGGACGGCCGCGCCAGCTGCGTCTGGGCCGGCACGAACCCGGCCTACGATCCTTTCGCCGTTAAAGAATAATTATCCGCCGAGATTCCTCCTCTCTTCCCTCAAGTCTCAAAGACCGGCCCCGTGAGCAAGTTCATGGGGCTGGTCGGTTTAATCAATGTATCGGATAGGTGCCTGGTCTCAGGTGATGACTCCCAACCTGCGGCCTACTTTCGCGAAGGCCTCCAGGCCCTGGTCCAGGTCTTGCCGCTGGTGAGAAGCCGAGATCATCACCCGGAGGCGCGCCTTGCCGCGCGGCACCGTTGGGAATCCAATCGCCATGGCAAACACGCCTGCCTCGAACAGCTCGCGGCTGAACTGCTGGGCCAGGGGCGCTTCCCCAAGCATTACCGGGGTGATGGGTGTCGTACTCTTCCCGGTATCAAAACCCAGGCTGTGCATCTCGCCCTTGAAGTAGCGGGCATTATCCCACAGCCGGTCTACCAGTTCAGTCGATTCCTCCAGGATGTCCACCGCCTCCAGGCAGGCCGCCACGTCCGGCACGGTCATCGCTGAAGAGAACAGGAACGGCCGGCCGCGCTGCCTGAGCCATTCGACGACCAAAGGGTTGCCGGCGACGACCCCGCCCACGACGCCAAAGGCCTTCGAGAGCGTGCCCACCTCGATATCCACCTTACCATGCAGGCCGTAGTGATCCACGATGCCGCGCCCACCCTGGCCCAGCACCCCCTCTCCGTGGGCGTCATCTACCATCAGGATGGTGTCGAACCCCTGCGCGACAGCGTACACCTGGTCTAATGGGGCGATATCGCCGTCCATGCTGAACACGCCGTCGGTGATGACCATCGCCCGGTTGAAGCTCGCCCGGTATTCTTTCAGGACGCGTTCCAGGTCTTGCGGGTCGCAGTGGGCATACCGGATGATCTGGGCGCTGGACAGGCGGCAGCCATCGATGATGCTGGCATGGTTCAACTCATCGGAGAAGACCGCGTCTCCCTTGCCCACCAAAGCCGGGATACAGCCCAGGTTGGCATTAAATCCAGACTGAAAAGTGATCGCGGCCTCCACCCTTTTGAACGCCGCCAGGCGCTGCTCCAGCTGGACGTGCAAGTCCAGCGTGCCAGCGATGGAGCGCACTGCGGCCGGGCCGACACCGTAGGCCTCCATCGCTTTTTGAGCCGCCGCCACCAGCCGGGGATGGTTGGCCAATCCCAGGTAGTTGTTAGAGCAAAAATTTAGAGCCCGCCTGCCATCCACTACCAACCAGGCTCCCTGAGATGAGCTCAAGATGCGGATGCGGTTGTACAGCCCGGAATCTTTAAGGTTTTGGAGTTCGTCTTGGAGCCATTGGAGTTTTGCAGCCATAGAAAACCTCTTCTTTGAATCGTGATACGTGAAACGTGAATTATGACCAGGGTTGAGGAACATATTGGAGTAGATTATCCAGCTCGTGTCGAATAAATTCCTCTTCATCGGCGTCAGGTTGGTAAATCGAATTGGGTTCATGAAGGACGTGAGCGCGTTGTTGTGGCACCATGGTCAGCAATAAGCGGATTATTCGGGTTAATAGCTGCAATCGATGTGAGGTGACCTCGGCACTCAGCACATGACGCCCTTGATAGTACCAACCTCTGCTTTCACGTGCAGAACCAAGGGCATATTCATACTTCACGTATCCCGTTTCTTGCGTATCCCCAGCAGCCTCCCAAACCACTCCGCAGGGGTTGGCGTCTCGGCGGTTGTCAGCTCTTCTTCGAGCCAGTTAGCGGACGTCCGCTGCTTGAGCCATTCCTCACGGCCACGCCGCGCCCGCGCCAGGCGTTCATCTAACGCCTTGGCGTCCTGCGTGTGGATATCATTGCGGAGCGAC
>DATDRM010000312.1:0-9763 GCA_035291705.1 Anaerolineales bacterium | reverse complement strand
GAAGGACGCCCGCAGCTGGTCGAGAGGGTTGCTGTACGGCGCGGGGCATGGCGGGGTGGAGGCGTTACTACTCGGCGGGCTGGTTTTGGTCACCTATATTAATATGGTGGCTATACGCAACCAGGACCTGGCAACCCTGGTGCCCCCAGAACAGCTCCCGCTGGCGCAGGCTCAATTCGATGCATTCTGGTCAGCACAGTGGTATGATTCCCTCTTAAGCGCAGTTGAGCGGGCGTTGACCTTGCCAGCCCACATCGTCTGGTCAATCCTGGTGCTGCAGGTCTTCCTTCGCCGCCAAACTCGCTGGCTGGGCTTCGCCATCCTATTCCATGCCCTGGTGGACGCAGTCGCCGTCCTCACGGCTGGTACCTGGGGCGTGTATGTCACCGAAGCCATCGTTGCGCTATTCACGGCTGTCAGCTTGGCGATCATCTTGGCCCTCCGCCAGCCGGAGCCCGCATCGCCGCTCGAGACGGGTCCGCCACATCCGCCCTCTCCTGACCTGCTTTCCAGGTTACCAGAGGTTGAAGAGACAGATGATAACCTCAACCGCACTCGTTTCGCCGGATGAGCCATGATCAAAACCGAAGGCTTAACTAAGAAATTCGGCCCCATCACTGCCGTGGAAGACCTGACCCTGGAGATCCCTGCCGGCGAGGTGTTCGGTTTCCTTGGCCCAAATGGCGCCGGCAAGACCACGACCGTACGCCTGCTCACCAGCCTGATCGGCCCGACCAGCGGCACGGCACGCGTCAACGGCTATGCGATCGGCACGGACGACACGAACATCCGCCGCAGCGTGGGGGTGCTCACGGAAACACCCGGTATGTACGACAACCTGAGCGCCGAACGCAACCTGCAGATCTACGCCAGCCTGTATGAGGTCAAAGACCCTCAAGGACAGGTTGAAAAATATCTGCGCATGTTAGGCTTATGGGAGCGGCGCAGCGACCCGGCGGGCACTTTCTCTAAAGGCATGAAGCAGAAATTAGCCATCGCCCGCGCCCTGCTGCACGAGCCGCACACTGTCTTCCTGGATGAGCCCACTTCCGCCCTGGACCCCGAGTCCGCCCACCTGGTGCGCGATTTTATCCTCGAGATCAAGAAAGAGGGCCGCACGATCTTCCTGTGTACCCACAACCTGGACGAGGCCGACCGCTTGTGCGATCGCATTGGCGTATTTAAGACCCACTTGTTAGTGGTCGACACCCCGACCCGCCTGCGGGCACAGGTTTTTGGCCGTAAGGTCGTCTTCCACCTGCAGAAGGCTGACGAGGCTTTGGCGGCGCAGGTGCGCGCCTTGAAGTATGTTAAAGAAGCCCGCCCGATCGATAATAAAATCCTGGTGACTCTCGACGATCCCGAGACCCACAACCCTGAGATCATCCGCCTGCTGGTGGGTAGCGGGGCAGACGTCCAGTTCGTCGGTGAGCTGCGCCACTCGTTGGAGGATGTGTACCTGCAGCTGGTTAAGAACACTTGACAATGGACAAAATCAAAACGATCATCCTCAAAGAATGGGCCGAGGTGTTCAAGAACCGCTTCGTGTTGTTCACCGTGGCCTTTCTGCCGCTGATCATGACCGCCATTCCGATCGCCATCTTGGTCACTTTGCGGGGCGAGGCCGGCCTGGAGAGCGTTTCCAGCGAAATGCCTGCACAGTTCACCGCATTCTGCCCCGCGGATCTCAGCGGAGGTGAGTGTTTCCAGGTCTACCTGGTCAGCCAGTTCATGATCATGTTCATGATCGTCCCCTTAGCTATCCCAGCCACGATCTCGTCCTACTCCATCGTGGGGGAAAAAACCACGCACAGCCTGGAACCCCTCCTGGCAACGCCTATCACCACCGCCGAGCTGCTGGTCGGCAAAAGCCTGGCGGCAGCCATCCCAGCCGTTCTAGCCACCTGGCTGGGTTTCGCCGTCTTTGCCGCCGGAGCCTGGATCCTGATCCCCAATAAAGCCCTCTTCGCCGCCATCCTAGACCTGCGCTGGCTGCTGGCAATCTTCCTGGTGGGCCCCTTGATGGCGATTATGGCTGTCAACCTGAGCGTGATGGTCTCCTCGCGGGTCAACGACCCGCGCGTCGCCGAACAGATCTCAATGGTCGTTATCTTGCCGGTGCTGGTCGCATTCTTCGGGCAGCTGGCTGGTCTATTCCTGATCAACCGCCAACTGATCCTCGCCACTGGAGGCGTGTTGATCGTCCTGGACATGATCATGGTCTATCTGGCAGTACGTCTCTTCCAACGCGAAACCATCCTCACTCGCTGGAAATAAACCATGAAAGCTACCCTCCGGCCAGGATTTATCCTGATCCTGCTGATCTCCCTTACCCTTGTACCCCTGGCTTTTGCCCAGACTGACCAGGAAGAACTCTCCTTACGGCTGTCCAGGGATTTCGGCTATTCATCCGGCACGGGCAAAATCCAGGGCGCTTTCTCTATGACCGCCACCAGCCCGCGCAATTTAGTGCGGGTGATGTTTTACATCGATGGAGAATCGATCGGGGAAATTACCCAAGCGCCCTTCCGCTTGCGCTTCAGCACCGGTGATCACCCGCTGGGCGTCCACACACTGTCCGCCTTGGGCTACACCGAGGATGGGCGTGAACTGCGCTCGAACGAAATCCGCGTCCAATTCGTCGCCGCCGAAGAGGGCTGGCAGGCGGGGTTAAAGATCGCTATCCCCCTCCTGGCGATCGTCTTCGGCGCAATGATCCTGTCCTTCGTCGTTCCCCTGGTATTTAACCGCGGCAGAGCCAGCCGGCTGCCGCTCGGCGCGCCGCGCAACTACGGAATCATCGGCGGCGCCATCTGCCCAAAGTGTAAACGACCCTTTGGGATGCACTTCTATGGACTTAACTTAATCGCCGGAAAGTTGGAGCGCTGCCCTTACTGCGGTAAGTGGAGCCTGGTGCGGCGCGCCAGCCCAGGGCAGCTGGCCTCGGCAGAGGCCGCCGAACTCGCCCAGGCCAAAGAAGGGGCTCTTGCACCCCACATGAGCGAGGAAGAACACTTGAAACGAGAGCTGGCCGATTCCCGTTTTGATGATTTAACGGACCTTCCCGGAAGCTGACGCCGAAACCCCCGGGAAGCCGGATACCCTACTAAGGAGGTAAGCATGCACCCAATGACCTGCGTTTTCATCAATCAGATAAAACGCATTATTTTTGTTTTGATCATCGCTGGATTCATTCTCCTAATACCAAATGGCAAGGCTCAATCTGCCAGACACCAACCTTCGTCTTTCGTCCTTAGTCTTCCGTCATCTGGCGACCCTCTGGGTTTAGGTGCTGTTCAGCAGTCCCGGCTGTCCGCGACAGATGCCGAAGCCCTGGATGAATTTGGCTGGTCGGTCGCCATTTCGGGAAACACGGCCGTGGTCGGAGCGCGCAACGAAGACCCAGACTATGGTAAAGGGCCGCTTGCCAGCGCCGGCGCGGCTTATATCTTCGTCCGCAGCGGGGCGACCTGGATCCAGGAAGCAAAACTGGTCCCCAAGGACGCTCAGCCAGGCGACACCTTTGGCGTCTCGGTGGCGATCGATGGAAACACGGTTGTCGTCGGAGCGACCGGAAACGATGAAGATGACGAGGAGAACGCTGGTGCGGCCTATGTCTTTGTGCGCCAGGGGATCACCTGGACCCAAAAAGCCAAGCTGGTCGCCTCCGATCCATTCAAGGATGATGGCTTTGGCGTTTCCGTAGCGATCGACGGGATGACGGTCGCCGTCGGTGCCGATGGAAAAGACCAGTTACCCCTCTTCGACACGGGAGCGGCTTATGTCTTCCTCTTCCGGGGAAATTCGTGGGACCAGAAGGCCAAGCTGATCTCCCCCGACCTGTCGATCGGCGGCTACTTTGGCAGCTCCGTCGCCCTTTCTGGTGGGCGGCTGGTGGTAGGGGCTACGGAGGCCAATCCGACCGGTCTACGCGGGCCTGGAGCCGCCTATGTGTTTAAAGGCCGCGGGAATTCCTGGCATCTCGAAACGAAACTCACCGCCAAAGACGCCCGCAACGGCGATTTTTTCGGCCATGCGGTGGCTCTCTCGGCCAGTACGATCGTGGTCGGCGCAGTCTTTAAAGACGCCGACCTGGGTTTTGGCCGCATCACTAACACCGGCGCGGCGTATGTATTCGCGCCTGAGGCAGAAGGCTGGAAACAGCAATCAGTACTCGTTCCACGCGACGCGCAATCCTTTGACCAGTTCGGCCAGTCCGTTGCAGTGGAGGGGAACAAGATCGTCGTCGGTTCCGATGGAAAGACCACCGGAGGGTACCTCGAGGCTGGCGCGGCATATGTCTTCGTCCGCCAGGGCAAAGAATGGAGCCAGCAATCCAAAGTGATCGCCGATTACGTCTATGAAGGAGATTCCTTCGGCAAGTCGGTAGCCATCTCAGGCGATAAAGTAATCGTCGGAGCCAATGGGAGAGATCCCAACAGCCAGGTGCAGGCGGGTGAGGCTTTTGTTTACCAGCTGGTGCCCATGCAGCTCCCTGAAACCGGTTTCGCCCCTGGCAAGCTGACCTCCCTGTCGATCCAGCCTCCTGCAAAAGCATACGCCGACCTGGGCGAATTATGGCTGGAGATCCCCTCCCTGGGGGTGAAAACGACCATCGTCGGTGTTCAGCAGGGCGGCAGCGGTTGGGATACATCCTGGTTGTGGGACCAGGCCGGCTACCTGGAAGGGACAGCTTTCCCAACCTGGGAGGGGAACACAGGCATCGCCGGGCACGTCTTTCTGCCGAACGGCGATCCTGGGCCATTCACCGATCTGCACCGCATGAGATTTGGGGGACAGGTGATCATTCACGCCTGGGGACAAAAATATCTTTACGAGGTGCGGGAGGTGTCCCGCGTGCGTCCCGACGACCTGGGCGTCCTGGCCCACGAAACCTACGATTGGGTCACCTTGATCACCTGCCGCGATTTTGACCAATCCAGTGGGAGGTTTCCCTGGCGCACCGTGGTGCGGGCAGTTTTGGTCAGGGTCGAGGAGGAGTGATTACCTCGAAGGTGATAATGTGTATGCTGGATACGTGACAGTTAGCACTAGGCATAGCAAAAAATTATATGGATAATGAAGGTAGAAAATATCAACCAGAGTCGAGCGTTATCCATAAGGAGTGCTTGAATGCCCGTTAAGGGATGGATAGAAGTTAACGGACTTTACTGCAAAGGCTGCGAGCTGTGCGTTAACGCCTGCCCACAGCAAGTTCTCAGCCTGGATATGGAACACCTCACGCCGAAAGGTTACCATCCGGTTAACCTGAGCGCGGATGGCTGTACTGGTTGCGCCATCTGCGCCGTCATTTGCCCCGAAGCCGCCTTAACCGTATTTCGGCAGGTACCAGCCCGGCGGGCGCCGGTTCCGGCTTAGGAGAGATCGCCATGCCGCGTGAGTTACTCAAAGGTAACATCGCTACCGCAGAGGCTGCCATCCGCGCCGGCTTAGAAGCCTATTTCGGATACCCTATCACCCCCCAAACAGAATTGCTCGAATGGTTTTCTGAGCGCATGCCCGCCCTGGGCCGGACTTTCCTTCAAGCGGAAAGTGAGTTGGCGGCGATCAACATGGTCTATGGCGCGGCCTGCACCGGGGCGCGCGTGATGACCTCCTCGTCCAGCCCTGGGGTGAGCTTGATGATGGAAGGCCTTTCATATATCGCCGCCACCGAAGTGCCCATGGTGATGGTCGATGTGATGCGGGGTGGTCCCGGCCTGGGCAACATTGCCCCCTCTCAGGGTGACTATAACCAGATCGTGCGCGGCGGCGGGCATGGGGATTACCATCCGATCGTGTTGGCTCCAGCCAGCGTTCAAGAATCGATCGACCTGACCGTGTTGGCCTTCGATTTGGCAGAGAAATACCGCACCATTGTGATCGTCTTGACGGATGGCAGCCTCGGCCAGATGATGGAACCCGCCGAGCTGCCCCCCATGCAGCCTGTCCATCGCCGCCAGCCGGACTGGGCCGTGACCGGCGCAGAAGGCCGTGAGCGGCGCATCCTCAGCTCGATCTACCTGAACCCGGAAGAGGAGGAAGTCACCAATATCCGCTTGCTGGGACGCTGGAATCAAATCGAAGCCGACGAAATCCGCTATCAGGAATACTGCCTCGAAGACGCCGAACTGGTCGTGGTCGGGTTTGGCACTGCTGGGCGGGTGGCGCTGTCCGCCGTGCGCACCGCGCGCGCTGAAGGCATCCCGGTCGGCTTATTCCGCCCGATCTCGCTTAACCCCTATCCAATTGAGGCGATCAAGAACCTATCTAACCGCGCCCGCGCCATGTTGGTGGTCGAAATGAATTCTGGGCAAATGCTCGATGACGTACTCCTGGCGGTTTCTGGTAAGGCGCCAGTCGAATTTTTCGGGCGCCTGGGAGGCATGGTACCCTTCCCCGACGAAGTGCTGGCGGAAATCAGGCGCCTGGCCCATGAACCGATCGCCCCCAACGGGAACCCGCGCCGCAGCTGGATGAAACGCTTGGCGATCGCCGGAAATTGATGGAGAAAAGCACTTATGGTTACCGATATTCCTGCTGAGATCGTATACCAGCGACCCGAAGCTTTCACCGAAGCCACCACCCATTACTGCCCGGGATGCACGCATGGCGTAGCCCATCGCCTGGTAGCTGAAGTCCTGGATGAGATGAACTTACGTGAGAAAACGATCGGCGTCGCCTCCGTGGGTTGTTCGGTGTTTGCATTCAATTATTTCGACTGCGATTTCGTTGAAGCCGCCCACGGCCGCGCGCCGGCCATGGCTACCGGCATCAAGCGTGTCCTCCCCGAACGGGTGGTCTTCACCTATCAAGGGGATGGTGATCTGGCTTCGATTGGCATGGCCGAAATTGTGCATGCTGCGGCGCGCGGCGAAAACATCACCGTGATCTTCATCAACAATGCCAACTATGGCATGACCGGCGGTCAAATGGCGCCCACCACCCTGCCAGGGCAAAAAACCACTTCCTCCCCCTTAGGGCGTGACGTTGAGCAGATGGGCTTTCCCATCCGCACCGCTGAGTTGCTGGCGACGCTCGAGGGGGCCGGCTATGTCGTCCGGCGCAGCCTGCACGATCCGAAAAACATTCGCCTGGCTAAGAAGGCCTTACGCCTGGCCTTCGAAGCCCAGGTGCGCGGCCTGGGGTTTTCGTTGGTCGAGCTGCTCTCAACCTGCCCCACAAATTGGGGACTGAACCCTATTCAAGCCTTGCATTGGCTGGAAGAACGCATGATCCCGGTCTTCCCCCTGGAAGATTTTAAAGTCTCCCCCGCGCTCAGCCAGCTGCGCATTTCCTAGAGGAGGAGAGCGGATATGCAAACCGAAATCTTGATCGCCGGTTTTGGAGGCCAGGGAGTTCTGTTCGCCGGGCAGGTGCTTGCCTACGCCGCCATGGACGCCGGCAAGGAAGTCACCTGGATCCCGTCTTATGGGCCAGAAATGCGCGGCGGCACGGCCAATTGTACGGTTATCATTGGCGATGAGGAGATTGGTTCCCCTCTGGTGCTCAATCCACGCGGCGTGATCGCCATGAACTTGCCTTCCTTCGATAAGTACGAACCCTTGGTGGTACCTGGCGGCGCGCTGGTCGTTAACGCCTCCCTGGTCAATCGGTCTGTTAAACGCACCGATCTGCTTTCCACCCTGATCCCGGCTAACGAGATCGCCGAATCACTGGGCGATAAACGCCTGATCAACATCGTTATGCTGGGAGCATTGATCGCCCAACTACCGGTGCTCAGCCTCGATGACATCGAAGAATCCCTTAAAGACCACCTGCCTGAGCGGCATAAGCGGCTTCTCCCACTCAACCTGAGCGCCCTCAACTCGGGTGCAGACTTTGTGAGAAAGGAGTTGACAAAGGAAGCTGCCTGACACCACCGCTATCAACGAACATCGCGATCATCCCCGATCCATCCCAGCCCATCACCCCCGCTTCCCCACCCTCAACTCGTTTCCAGTGCGGCGCATCCCTGAGATGCGCCGCACGACTTGCTGATAGACTTGTTAGGTTGCATTATTCTGACTTTTTCGCCCCCGCTCTGGCTTGCAGACTTTTATTCTCAGGGTGTACAATCACACCAACCGGAGCGACAAGCAACAAGGACCGCTTTCGGCTGTGTGCCTTAAATTTCAAACAGCACAGCGTCGTTCCCAAGACCGCCTAGGAGGGCAAAGACTGCCCGTTCAACTCGGATTGATGTGGCGGCGCGTTGAACTGGGCTTCGGCATTGGCCCTGGCCGCTACATCAATCCTTAAACCGTTGGGCAGAAATAATGTGAATGAAAAAACGTTCTTTCAATAAAAGGAGAGCGATATGGGACAGACTCACTCTCATATTTGTTCCAAATGCGGATATGTGGGGTTGTCAAGTGATAAGTTCTGCCGAAAATGCGGTAATCCATTGAATTTAGAAAACCGTTGTGAAAAATGTGGCAATATTGTTCAACCAAAAGATTTCTTTTGCACTAAATGCGGCTCTTCTCTGACACATAAAACTGCAACAATCGAAAAAACGCAGACAAGTAAAGAAAAGAGAATTGGCACTTCATATATAGAAAGTGGTACCGGGCAGAAACACGGCAGCGCAGCCTCAGGGATACAAACAAACCACAATAATCTCAGCAACGCTGGGAACGTTACCCCTTCCGGGGATGCAATACCTTCCCGGAAGGATAAGATGAAGGAAAGGATTAAACTGAAAGCAGATAATACAAAAACAGCAAAGAAAGAACTTACGCAAACCAAGAAAAGAACACCAGTTTACTATGGCGCATCAGGTTGTGTGCTGGGGTTCATTGTTATGGTGATCTTTGTTGCCGCCGCCATGCTTGCGGGCCCTCTACTCCCAATTTCTGGGCAAACGTTTAGGACTATCGTGAATGTTGGTTCGTGGGTCTTACCCATCGGACTTGGTGTGTTGGGCTATTTTTATGGAAAAAGTAAACAATAAGAAGAAGAGAAGTCGCACCTGATAAGAGCCACTTCAACTACATTGAAGAAGTGGAGATTCGTTATGAAAAACCTTCCGTTTATTGTTCTGATAACTACTTTCCTTCTGATTGCCTGTGGTGCTCCAATTGCTACGCCAGTCGAAGAGAAAATGGTCAAGATTTAACGCACGCCTTTTGGCCTGGATAAAAATCCGTTATTCGGATATAATACGTAGGATTGGGGATTTAACCGAAATAGTAGCGGCGCTGTTCGGAGGTCAGGTATGGACAAGGAAGGGCAATTCTATATTTGTCCGACCTGTTTTCGGGTGTGCGAAACCAGGATCGAATGCCACGAGCACCTGATGGTCAAATGCGATCCCGGGGTGCCAGGGGACGAACGCCGGAAACCAGTTTCTGACCGCTTTGGACACCTGGTCTCACGCGCCCCGCGCTGGTATTTGGAAGCTGTAGGCTGGCTGAGAAAATAAATCAACGAACCCCGCTCTCTATCGAGAACGGGGTTCCTTCTTGTTTACTTGTTTCCTTGCTTACCTGATTACCTGTTCCCTGTTTACCCTTCTTACTTATCTTCCGCAATCGCGATCCCCTGGTGCTTTAATGCCGCATGGGCTGCCGACAGGCGGGCAATCGGGACGCGGAACGGCGAGCAGCTGACGTAGTTTTGCCCGATCACATGGCAGAAATCGATCGATTCTGGATCGCCGCCGTGTTCTCCACAGATGCCCACCTCCAGATCAACCCGTGCACTACGACCATCGTCGACTGCCATCTTCATCAACCGCCCGACCCCATCCTGGTCGACC
>DATDRM010000311.1:0-7249 GCA_035291705.1 Anaerolineales bacterium | reverse complement strand
GGCCAGCAGGCTCAGCTTCAAGCCAACCGCCACAAGCGCTGTTCCTACTAACCCCGCCTTGATCCGGATCATAACAAAATTGTCATCTCACCGCCACTAGACACGCCATATAATTGCATTGTCAATCATCAGTCAACTGGTTACTGATTTTAGCCTGTATCAAGAAAAGCTAAGATTACACTTCTGCAAACTTTGAGACGCACCCTTTTCGACCACTGGCCTTTCCTGCTCCTCCTGGCAACCCTCACAGGCTACCATCTCTGGGGATTAGCGTTGATCCCTTTCCACCCAGACGAGAGTACCCAGCTCTACATGAGTTCCGACTTCGATTGGCTCTGGTCTGAGCCACTCTCCCTAGCCTATAACTCGGACCGGCTTGAAGACCCCCGGCAAATCTATCGCCTGCTGGATGCGCCGCTCACTCGTTATCTACTTGGATTCGGGCGAAGCCTGGCTGGTCTGTCCGCGCTGCCTGTCGGCTGGGATTGGGCGAAGTCCTGGCAGGACAACGCAACGGCTGGCGCTCTGCCAGGACAGCCATTGCTGAATATAGGACGCTTGTCGCTAACTTTGCTCCTGCCGTTCAGCCTTACCTTCATTTACCTGGCTGCCTGCTCTATCAGGGGCAGGTTAAGCGGATTCCTGACTGCCCTGCTATTGGGTACACACGCCCTGGTCTTGGTGCACGCCCGCCGGGCGATGGCCGAAGGGACTTTACTTCTAGCCATTACAGGCTTTTTAGCCAGCCTATGCATCGCCGATCGCCGCCCCTGGTTGGTAGGGCTGGCAGCCGCGCTCGCCTTTAACGCCAAGCAATCAGCGATTGGGCTGCTACCGGTAGGGTTGATCGCTGTCGCCTGGCTGCCCACCTCTATTCTCCAAAAATGGGGACGGATAGTTTCCAACCTCGTCCAATTCCTGATTATTTTTGTTGGGCTCACACTGGCCCTAAATCCACTTTTCTGGCAGGAGCCGTGGCTTGCTGCTCGAGCTGCGATCCAGTCCCGCCAGGATTTATTAAGTCGCCAGTTTTCCGATGCCCGGCAGTTATTCCCTGAACAAGTTCTGGAATCCCCTTGGGAAAGGGGCGTCATGTTGTTAGGCCATCTCTATTTAGCCCCGCCCATGTTCGGTGAAGTTGGCAATTACCGCGCCGAGACTGCCCCAGCCGAAAAAGCTTACCTGGCTGTGCCTGGTCATCGCTTGGGACGGGATCCAATCGGGGCCAGCCTCTGGTTGGGGTTAAGTTTACTGGGCATGGTTTGGGTTGGAAGGGGAGCTTTTCGTGCCGCATCCCCTCTTCGTCGCCAGCCGGCATTGATGCTCCTGGCGACTGCCTTCCAGGCGGCTGGAATGGTTCTGGCTATCCCACTCGCCTGGCAGCGCTACTCACTCCCCCTCGTACCCTTTGCCTGCCTGTGGGCAGGAATTGGGGCGACCATACTATTAAAAATGATCCAACGTTTCAACGTTCGAACCTTCAAACGTTGAAACGTTCTCATCCCAGGTATTCACGCAGTTTACGCCGGATCGCCGGATGCCTCAAGCGGCTCAAAGCCTGGGCTTCGATCTGGCGGACACGCTCGCGGGTGACCCCCATCTTGCGACCAACTTCCTCTAATGTGTATGCCTGGCCATCTAACAGCCCATAACGCAGCTGCAAAATTCTTACTTCACGCGGCGGCAGCCCATCCAACACATTCTCCAGGTGCTCCCGAAGAAGGTTATAAGTGGCAGTGTCGTCCGGAGCCGGGACTTCATCGTCTTGAATGAAATCACCCAGCACCGAATCCTCTTCGTCGTCGGTGGGTGTCTCCAGGGATAATGGTCGTCGCGCCACCTGGATCATATTCTCTACTTTCTGAGGAGTCACTTCCAGGGCTTGCGCCAGTTCTTCTACAGAAGGATCGCGGCCCAGTCTCTGGGTAAGCTGGTGCTGCACACGCAGCAGCTTGTTGATTTGATCGCCCATATGAACCGGGACACGGATCGTCCGCCCCTGGTCGGCAATCGCCCGCGTTACCGCTTGCCGGATCCACCAGGTGGCATAGGTGCTAAATTTGTGGCCGCGCCGGTAATCGAATTTCTTGGCAGCGCGGATCAGCCCGATATTTCCCTCCTGGATCAAATCCAGGAAAGGCACGCCCCGCCCCATGTATTTCTTGGCGACGCTGATCACCAGGCGTGAATTAGCGGTGATCAGATGTTCACGCGCCGCCCAACCATCTTCGATCAACCGTTGCAACCCTTGTCGCCGGCGAGGCGTCACATTGCCGCGCGCAAGCTCTTCCCTGGCCAACCGGCCTCGCTCTATGCGCTGTGCCAGTTCTACCTCTTCCTCCGCTGTCAGTAGAGGCACGCGTCCAACCTCTTTCAGGTAGAGCCCGATGGTATCGTCTGTGTCGATATTCGCCAGATAATTATCATCCGCTGTCAGAACCCTGCGCGCGTCTTCTTCAACTTCCTCCTCGTCCACCAACTCTTCTTCTGACGGACCACCGATGGCTGTATCTTCTACATATGGGATACCTGCGCTCATCAACGCCGCAAAAGCCTCCTCCAGCTGGTCAACGTCTTGCTCGGCTTCTGGAAAGAATTGAAGAATGTCATCGATGGTGACGTAGGATTTTTGCCTTCCCAGCTCGATCAGGCGCGCAACCGCTGGATGTTCGTCTTCACGATCCTCGATTCCACTTAACAGTTCTTCGTCAATCATTTTTGCTCCCTGACCTGTATTTATACAGGCTCGGAAATCCTTTTTTATTATCTCTACCAGAATACAACATTTTTAATCCAAAATCAATACCCAATTTTTCTTTTTCCCATCATCACAATTTCCCAAAAGTTCACCGGAATTTATGATCATGGTTGTATCGTCGGTGTCGTCTCTGGCGCGAGTGAGGGAGTTGGTGTCCGCATAACCGGCGGATCAGTAAGGAGCTTTAACAACCCATCTATACTGATCTTATCCACCACGACCTCAGGCTGTCCTACCAGGAATACATAATACCCGCTCTGGGTCGGAGTCAAGTTACCGACAAAGGCTGTCTGCTGCTGCTCGTCATCCAGCGTGATCGTGATCTGATAAGCTGCTGGATTTAACCCAATGGTATCCAGTTCCAGCGCGGTTTCTAAAGTAGCCAGGATGCGTAAGCTCTCTGCCTGCGCGATCGCCGATTCGATGCGCCCGGTATCCGCCTGCTCCCCTACGGGTTCGATCAATGTCGAGATGCTGCCCGCCACCTTCTGCACCTCGACTGCTTTCCCTGTCCCATCAGTGACTCTCAATCCGATGATAGATTTTCCTTGCGGATCAAACAGGTAAGCCACCGCCTCTGTGGGGGTCGTTTCCCCTTCTCCCTTCGGTCCGGAGCGCTGCAGGAATACCAGCACGACCAACAGGATGAGAAATATTCCCAATAAAATCCAGGTCGTTCGGCGGATCATCGTTTTGCTACCCTCGCCGGCGGCGCTGCCACCAGACGATGATTCCGGCCAGCAGCACGATGCCCGGCAAAATAAATACCGTAGCGAGCAGGATAAGGTTCATCGTATAGCGTCCCGGTGGAATCAACAGGCGTTGCACCTCATCCTTGGGGGTCAGGTTGATCAGGTTTTCCTGTTCAGCCGCCCAGTCCACGCTGTTGACGAACATATCCCCATTGCCAAGCTGATTATAGAACGTATCCGATGCGAAATCCGAGTCGCCGAATACTACCAGGCGAGCACCTCTGTTTGTGTCTTCAGCAGTCATCGCCAGGGATACGGGGCCAATGAGATCCACACCCTCATCCGGTTGAATCTGAGGGGGTTCCGCACCTTGGGTCTGGTCGGTCAAAGCCGCCAGGTCGCTTTCCGCCCAGGACTGCTGGGAGGAAGAGACCAACTCCACCCGTTGGATCTGACCAGCGCTCTCGCCGGCGGTGACACTGCGCGTCGTCGGGTAGATTGTAGACACCCCTTGCATTTTTTCGGTAATGACGGAATCGCCATACACGCTGCCCACAGCAATGTAGGGCTGGTTAGTTCTCTGGTCCACGATCATGTCGCTGCCCAGTCCAATTCCCCAAGTCCCGGACAGGTAATCCGCCAGCGGGTCAGGCTGGTCCCCGAATTGTGTCACTGGCAAGGGTTCCTCCATTGCGATTAACGATCCGCCTCCATCCATGTAAGCCTTCAAAAGTTCCACTTCCTGGTCGGTGATTGGCTTGAGCGGTCCGGCGATAATGATCACAGCAGCATCCTGGGGGATCTCATTCGTTGAGAGCAAGTCGAGCTTGGCCACCGTGTAATTCTTGTTTTCCAGGGACGCTTTCGCCAGACTGTAGGATCCTTCTCCTGTAGACTCAGGATCGAATTCACCGTGACCGGTCAGGAAATAGACTGCCCGTTTCCCCGTGCTCATCAGACGCACCATAGCTCCGGTTACTTCTTTCTCGGTGATAAAGGTTACTGGCTCGTGCTTCTCGCCCAAGACGACCACGACCGTGCCATCCCGTGTGATGTTATACTGTTGGGCTTTGATCGGGTCGGTCTCCGGATTAATGAACTCGTAATCGAACTTTCCTTCACTGTGAAACTTGTACTGGTCCAACAGACCCTCAGCACTACCTTTTGATACGCGTGGTGTATAGAATGCCAATGCCTTGACCTGGGCAGGCAGACTCTTCAATGTATCAAGCGTTTCAGGCGCCAGGGTGTACTGTTGATTCTCGGTGAGGTCCCAACGCTGCGGATACTTGAAGACCAGGTAATTGACGACCACCAGGATGCCGATAAATGCCAGGCTCATCACCAGCGCGTTGCTTCCGTAGCGTGCCTGGCGGCCCGTCAGAGCAACGCGCACTCCCTCTGGATCAAGGATAGCGAATAGCGCCAGACCGACTACGATCAGTCCCAAGCTGATCTGCAGGGGTAAGTTCCATTCACGTTGGACGATGTACAGCCCAATCGCTGCCAGGGCTGCGACCAGGGCCAGATATAGCCCCAAAGGGGCAATGCGTCGCCAAGAAGGCTTCATTAACGCCACCTCCGTGTCTCAACCGCCATCGTTCCCATGAATAACGCCAGGGCGGTGACGCTGAGGTAATAAACGATGTCACGTAAATCGATCACGCCGCGGAACAGGGTTTGGTAGAAATGTTCACTAAAATCCAGGTAATTCAGCAAGGTCGCTCCGAGAGAGCCAATTGCATCGGAGGGCATACTGATCAACCACAGCAATAAAAAGATACCCAGCGTTGCAAAAAAGGCTGCGATTTGGTTGCTAAACACGGCGGAGACCGAAACCCCGATCGCCACCAGCGCTGCACTGATCAGCACTATCCCTAGATAACCGGTCAACAGCGGTCCCTGGTCGATCCCAGGATCCACCAAACCATTCAAAGCTAACGGGAAAACCCAGGTCACCGCGACAAGCGTCAGCAGAAAGAGAAATCCGCCTAACCATTTGCCGACCACCAATTCATAATCGCGCACAGGAGCGGTGAGCAATAACTCAATCGTCCCCATGCGTTGCTCTTCGGCGATCAAACGCATCGTGATGGCCGGCGTGCCAAACAGCAACAGAGTAACCAGGGGGCCGAGAACCGTATCCACCCCAGGCGCAAATTGTTGTACCATTGCAGCCGACAGGTTAACGTAGAAGATAAAACCGATTATCAGTAGGACCATGAATGCCACCATGTAAGCGATCGGTGTGGCGAAATATAATTTGTACTCCCGTTGGGCAATCGTCCAGATATTACGCATTGTCTTCTCCTAAATCATCTTCCTCAACCTCCTCCGCCACCTCCGGCGGAGCCGGTTCCTCGCGAGTCAGTTGCAAGAAGATTTCCTCCAGGCTCATTCCGATCGGGTGCAGCTCCACCAGGTCATAACCCGCCGAGACTACCGCGCGGGCCACATCCGGGCGGACATCCAGGCCAGGGCTGGTCTCAAACTCCAGGCCTCCATCCGAGCCGGCGCTGACTCTGGTCACACCCCGCACCTGGCTGACTACCCCTTCTAATCCATCCCCGTCTCCGCTGACCTTCAAGGCGACCCGCTGTGTTCCGGTTAAACGGGACTGCAGCTGTTCGGGTGAGTCCTCCGCCACAATGCGCCCCTTGTTGATAATCAACACTCGATCGCACACTTGTTGCGCCTCGGAGAGTATATGGGTAGAGAGTAAAACGGTTCGTTCCTGGCCAAGGTTCTGGATCAGGGTGCGCACCTCGCGAATCTGCGCCGGGTCGAGACCGATCGTCGGTTCATCCAGGATAAGAACTTCCGGCTCGTGCAGCAGCGCCTGAGCTAATCCGATTCGCTGGCGCATCCCCTTGGACAGGTTGGAGATATAACCATCGGCGCGTTCCTCCATATGCACGATTTCCAACACCTCATCCACCCGCTCCTCGCTATTCGACAAACGGCGCAGGTCGGCCATGAACTTGAGATACTCGTAAACCGTCATATCCGGATACAGGGGTATCGTTTCCGGTACATACCCAACCCTGCGGCGCACTTCTAACGATTGATCCACCACGTCGAAACCGGCGATCCGAGCCCGTCCCATAGTGGGAGGCATGTAACCGCATAGAATACGCATCGTGGTGGTTTTCCCGGCCCCATTCGGCCCCAGGAAGCCGAGGATTTCCCCCTTCTCTGCATGGAATGTAAGGTCCTCGATCGCCCTGCGCAGGCCGTAATCCTTAGTCAGCCCTTCAACCTGGATCATTCAACTCTCCTTTCACGCAAAAAAGCACAGCAACCGTCATTAGGCGGCAGTGCATAAAAAGTATCTATTCAGCAATCGACCCGATCGGCAGTTCCCGTAAACTCCCTGCTCCGGGGATATCCTTTGTAAGGTTATACAACAAAAAAAGTAGCAAAGTCAAGCGGTTCTGGATGTTCTAAGCAAACGCTAATCTAATATGGGTGCATGTCAGTTTAGGGGCGCGGGCAAGTGAGAAAATAGAGCTATCCCCAGGCGTAGGAGGTAGCCATGAAACGAAGCAAGGCAGAGAAGCGAGCCCGCTTGCTAGCCAAAATGGAAGAGGTGGTTGACGAATATTTGGCATGGGAGGAGGGTCATCCGCAGCCAGACCTGACACAAATCGAAGACATTGCGCTGGAATTGCGGAAGGAGCTTGGGCGGGAGATTGCCCAGCTGGCAGTAGAAGAGCAAGAGAAGCGGTTGCCAGTACCTGGGCCAAGTTGTCCGAAGTGCGGAAAAGAGATGAGATATAAGGGAGAAAAGGCCATCGAT
>DATDRM010000310.1:0-4127 GCA_035291705.1 Anaerolineales bacterium | reverse complement strand
GAGCTGGCGTCTGGCAGCCGCGACTTTCCTGACCTTGCTCGCCGCGCTGGCAGGCGGCGTGCTGGCCGCGCTCCTGGGCAGCAGCCTCATCTCGCTCGGTTCGCTCTTTGGGTTTCTCACCATCCTGGGAATTGCTGCACGCAATAGCATCTTGATGATGGATCACTACGGGTATCTTGAGCGACGGGAAGGTGAGAGCTTTGGGCCAGAGCTGGTCCTGCGTGGATCACGTGAACGGATCGCGCCAACCTTGATGACTGCACTCACCACAGGGCTGGCCTTGCTACCCTTTTTGCTCTTCGGCGGCACTCCTGGTTTGGAGATCGTGCGCCCGTTAGCGATCGTCGTTCTGGGAGGCCTGGTCACTTCTACAATTGTCACTCTATTCGTCGTACCCGCCCTATATTTGCGCTTTGGGGTCAGCCGTGAAGCGGAGCTTGAACTTATTCCGGTCACAGCCGGCGATTAGAGAAGCGGGACTTTATTGGGTAAAACGTATTTAGGAGGATATGATGAGACACAGTAATCTATGGATCACTTTAATATCGATCGTTGCTGGTTTACTGCTTGCGGGGTGCACACCGAAATCAGAGACACCAGCAAAAGTCGGACCCTCCCTAGTCGAGGAAATCGAGGGGTCGGAGCTCAAGCGCGTAATATTGACCGAGAAAGCGGCCGAACGGCTTGATCTCCAGACGGTCGCGGTTCGTGAGGAGTCGATTATGAAGAGGAGGACCGTTGCGGGTGAGGTGGTGGCCAATCGGGGAGAGACGGCTGCCAAACCCAACCAGTTGTGGGTGCGCGTGCCGTTCAATGAAATAGACATGAAGATGGTGGCTCGCAGCCAACCGGCGAGGGTCCTTCCTTTTGCCAGCGACGACGGGGAAGACTCCGACGACGATGAGAACGGCGTTTCCGCTGAGCCGGATGAAGTCTTCGGTCAGGATGACGGCGAAGATACAGCGCTGTACTACCTGGTAGACAGCGCCAAAACTGGCCTGATTTCGGGGCAAAAGGTGTTCATCGATATTTCTCTGTCTGAGAGCGGGGAGCTGCGAAAGATCATTCCCTACGCTGCACTGATCTACGATGCTGACGGTGGGACGTGGGTGTACACAAAAGAACCCAATGCCCTGGCCTTCGTCCGGCAGGCAGTCACCGTTGACTTCATCGAGGGCGACTTAGTGGTTCTGATGGTGGGACCACCTGCGGGTACGGAGGTCGTCACGGTAGGAGGGGAAGAATTGTTCGGCACCGAGACCGGGGTTTCAAAATGATGTTTAGACCGACTCGCCCGGTAATCGTACAATCGCGCACCTGTGTGTGCGACCTGACCGCTGCACCTGGAGGAAACCAAAATGCGTTGGATTGTTAAAACCAGTCTGCAATATCGATACCTGGTAGTTTTTGCCGCCATTGCGTTAATGCTTTTCGGTCTCGCCCGGTTAAGCAACTCGTCAGTGGACGTATTTCCTGAATTTGCGCCGCCCAAGGTGGAGATCCAGACATTATCCCTGGGGCTTTCCGCGGCTGATGTGGAAGAACTGGTCACCGTTCCCCTGGAGCAAGCGCTCAACGGCGTGCCAGGGCTGGACGTGATGCGCTCCAGGTCGGTTTCTGACCTGTCAGATATCGTGCTCATTTTTAAACCGGAGACGGATCTCATCTTTGCAAGGCAGTTGGTAGCAGAGCGCATCGCCGCGGTTTTCCCAACCCTGCCCACCTGGGCCGCGCCACCGGTGATGATCCAACCCCTGTCGTCAACCAGCCGGGCGATGAAGATCGGTATTTC
Source organism: Anaerolineales bacterium (assembly GCA_035291705.1). GTDB lineage: Bacteria > Chloroflexota > Anaerolineae > Anaerolineales > UBA4823 > DATDRM01. The sequence goes on along the minus strand of DATDRM010000310.1, from coordinate 2,335 downwards.
CTCGGATAAATATGACCTGATGGATCTGTCGATGATCGCCTATTGGAAGATCCGCGCCCGTTTATTGGACGTACCCGGCGTGGCCAATGCCCCCATCTGGGGCGAGCGAGTTAAAATGCCACAGGTGCAGGTCGATCTGAAGAAGCTGCGTGCCTACGGCGTTCCGCTCAACGAAATCATGGACGTGACCGCTGACGCACTGGATGTCGGTTTGTTACAGTATTCGGAAGGATCCCATATCGGCACTGGAGGGTTCATCGATACACCCGAACAGCGCTTCGGGATTCGCTCCGTCCTGCCTATCATCACGCCGGAAACACTGGGCGAGGTGCCAGTAAATGATCGAAAGAAACCTGATGGCAGCCCGCTGTTGCTTAAAGATGTGGGCGACGTGGTTTGGGGTACCTTGCCGCTCTTCGGGGACGCGGTGATCAACGAAGGTCCCGGCCTGATGATGATCGTCGAGAAGCTGCCGTGGGCTAACACCCTGGACGTGACCCGGGGGGTGGAGGCCGCCTTCGAGGAGATGAAGCCCGGCCTTAAGGACATCGACATCGATACGACCATCTTTCGTCCAGCGACCTTCATCGAGATGTCGATTGACAATCTGACTGAGTCACTGCTGATCGGCGCGGTTCTGGTGGTGATCGTGCTGCTCTTCTTCCTTTACGAGTGGCGGGTGGCCTTGATCAGCGCCACGATCATCCCGTTATCGCTGATGGCTGCCCTGCTCGTGCTCAACCTGCGTGGTGTGACGATCAATGTGATGACTCTGGCGGGACTGGCGATCGCCATCGGAGCGGTCGTCGACGACGCCATCGTCGACGTTGAAAATATCGTGCGGCGCCTGCGCCGGCTTCGCAAGGAAGGCAGCACCCAGTCGACAGCGAACATCGTTCTGGAGGCTTCGCTTGAAGTGCGCGGCGCAATTGTCTACGCATCGCTGATCGAAATCTCGGCACTGCTGCCGGTCTTCTTCCTGCAAGGCCTGTCGGGCGCGTTCTTCCAGCCGCTGGCCACCGCCTATGTGGTGGCGGGGCTGGTCTCCCCGTTCATCGCGATGACCGTCACGCCGGCGATGGTGCTGATCCTCCTATCCAACGCGCCGATCGAGCACCGCCAATCCCCGATTATCCCATGGATGCACCGCATTTACGACCGGGTTCTGGGGCGCATCCTGCAAACCCCGCGCCTGGCGTACGGCACGGTCAGTACGATCGTGTTGGCTGGGGTGATAGTATGGCCCTTCCTCGGGCAGGAGCTGCTGCCCTCATTCAAGGAGCGGGACTTCCTGATGCACTGGATCACCAAGCCCGGCACCTCCCACCCGGAAATGTGGCGCATCACGGCGCAGGCCTGCCGCGAGCTGCTGACCATCGATGGTGTGCGCAACTGCGGCTCCCATATCGGACAGGCCATGATGGCGGATGAACCGTACGGTGTCTATTTCACCGAGAACTGGATCAGCATCGATCCAGCGGTCGACTACGATCAGACTCTGGCCAAGGTTCAGGAGGTGGTGGACGGCTATCCCGGATTGATCCGCGATGTGCAGACCTACCTGAAAGAGAGGATCCGGGAAGTGTTGACGGGGTCCAGCGATACCGTCGTTGTGCGCATCTACGGCCCGGATCTGGAGGTGCTGCGCACCAAAGCGGACGAGGTGCGGGATGCCCTGGCGGGGATCGAAGGGATCGTGGATTTGAAAAAGGAGCTCCACATGGCCACGCCCCAGATTGAAGTCGAGGTCAACCTGGAGGCAGCCCAACGCTATAGGCTGAAGCCGGGCGATATCCGCCGGGCGACGGCCTTCCTGGTGCAAGGCGAAGAAGTCGGCGATATTTTCGCCAATGGTAAGACCTACGACGTGAACGTGTGGAGCACGCCGGAAACACGCAACAGCCTGACCGATATCCAGGAGCTGCTGATCGACACGCCCGGCGGTGGCCAAGTACGCCTGGCGGATGTGGCCGACATACGCATCGCGCCGGTTCCTAACGTCATCGAACGGGAAGGCCAGTCGCGCAAAATCGACGTCTCGGCCAACGTGAGCGGGCGTGATCTAGGCTCCGTTGCGAAAGATGTCGAAGCAACCCTGGCGACCGTCGATTTCCCGCTCGAGTACCACGCAGAGGTGATCGGCGAATTCGCCGAGCGGCAGGCCGCCTCGCGGAATTTACTCCTCGCCGGGACTGTGGCGGTGATCGGGATTTTCTTCTTGCTGTACACCTCCTTCCAAAACTGGCGTCTAGCGACGCTCACCTTCTTCACCTTACCCTGGGCGCTGGTGGGCGGTGTGCTGGCGGCGTATTTGACTAGCGGTATACTCTCACTC
>DATDRM010000309.1:0-2686 GCA_035291705.1 Anaerolineales bacterium | reverse complement strand
GCCCACCCCGGCCGCGGCGTCCAAGGCCAGGCCACTGGAGGGGAGCAGGTGGGCGTAATCCAGCAGCAGCTGCCGCGGGCTACGTTTCAGCCAGGAGTCGAGCTGCGCGGCGTAACGGGCGTCCCAGCGATCCGCATCGAGGTTAAAAGTCTCCTCCGAAATCCCGCAGCCTCAAGATGAGATGAGCGACGTCCTTCAATTCGCCATCCGGTAATATGAAGTAATCATCCAGAACGCACTTCAACTCGAAACCCAGCTTCTGGAAAGATTTAATCACGCTTGTCTGGTCACTGATGATCTGGGCCTCGATCATGTAGATGCTGCGCCGTTTCGCCAGCTCGATTAACGCCTGCAACATGCGCGACCCGACGCCCCGGCGACGGATCTCCTTGGCAAGGAAGATACGCACTTCGGCGCGGTGCCGCGCCGGACCCTCAGAAAAGTGGAGGGTGGCATTGCCAACGATGCGATCTCCAACGACGGCAACCAGGGGCAACACTTTGTCGTAATCCAATTCGTCGATCCATCTCCCGACGACTTCCGGATCGGTGACGTTGTGGCGCATGTACCTCCGGTCCTCGGCTGAAGTGGGAGTAAACAGTTCAATTAATACCTGGCGATCTTCCGGGGTCAATGGTCGCAGCAGAACCCGGCCGCCGTCGGGCAAGGTGACTAACTGCCGGTAAACGAGTTCCTGTTTGGTGATCATGGTCAGCACTCCTTGTGATGATCGGAACGATTGCTAGCTACTATTATGAAATAATCCCGCAATTCCTTGAAGTGGCAAATGTCCCGATAATGACAGGAAGGTTAGCACATGCGCGGCGTGAATCCGATTAATAAACTTGTGATTGCAGCAGGCGGAGCAGGGACTTGCGCGCCAATAGATCGGAATTGACCATGCCTAGCACGGATTTCCCGGAGACGACCGGCATGGAGGAGATTTCATGATATTCCAGCTTGCGGATCACCTCCAGGATCCCGTCCTGGGGACCGGCAGTGATCACCTGGCGAGTCATGATTCTGTCCAAAGGCTGGTCGTCGGGTGAGCCGCGCGCGGTAGCCCGCGTGATGTCCCACTCGGTCACCACTCCGAGCAGTTCTCCATCGGGGGAGACGACAGCCAAGATCGGGCAACCGGCATCGACCAGGATGGCGGCTGCCTGTTGGACGGTGCTGTCGACAAGAATGGTGGGCACTGGTTCCATGATATCGGCAGCGGTGCGATCGCTTTCGCTGGCCGCGATGCGCCGCACACTGACGCGTTCGGCCGCTTCGCAAGGCAGCAGATCGGCGTCCGCAGCCAGCAGGTCGACCATTTCGCGGATGTTGCGGCGGATGACCTCGGCGCGGTGGGCTTCTGCAGCCAGGCGCCTCTGCTCGGCCAGTGCCTCGAGTTCGGCGGCGTGGGTTTTTAGCCAGTACTCGACGGCGGCGCGATCCCCACGCATCTCGTTCGGGAAGCGCAGGTGGGTGGGGGTTTTAATCAGGCGCTCTTGAGCAGCGAAGATGACCCCCCCAGAATTCACCAGGTAATCAGTGGCGATCAGCACCCCTCGCTGGCGATAGACGGCGCGCTCCATGCGGGCGCGCGCCACCTTACGTTCTGGATCGGGGGAGTAGGTGTTAGCGCCTTCGACGATCAACGACCAGCGCCCCATGCGGTCAACCGTCATGCTTGGGTGGGTATCTGGATCGGTGCCCAGGTAGTTGGCAATTGGGGCGGCTGGGATCAGGCAGAAGGCCGATTCGCGCAACAGGTCATTGGGCGCATTGGAAAACTTAACCTTTACCTGGCCGCGCCCAGCCTGGGCTAGCTGCTCCTGGAAGTAAGAACGTGTCACTGGCCCTTGCGTTTGCCACAGGTTGAACAGCTGATCGACCGGCAGTCCCTGCTCATCGTACAGGTAACCCAGTTCATCGCTGACTCCGATCACCCGCGCACCAGGCAACCATTGGCACAAGAAGCGGGCGGCGTGGGCGCCCACCGCCCCAAACCCTTGAATCAGGATGGTAAGCTGCTCGGGGGGCGGGACTTGCAGACCATCAAATGGCGGAACCCCCTGCAAGCGGTGCATGACTTTGACCAGTTCGTCCAGGGCGATGATCGCGCCGCCAGCGGCAGCCCCCAGCTGGTCGATGCGGTTGCCTCCCATCTCGATAGGCTTGGAGACGGCATTATCCAGCCCGTTCTCGATGGCGATGGTCATCATATCGGCGTCGTTGGTACCCACGTCCGGCCCGGGCAGGTAGATGTCGTGGTAACGGTAGAGCAGGTGAGCGAAACCGCGCACGGTGGCGGTGTGCTCTTCCGCCGATAGGTCGCCAGCGGCGACAATGCCGGATTTGCCGCCGCCATAGGGCAGGTCGGCGGCGGCGTTCTTCAAGGTCATGCCGCGCGCCAGGTTGTGGATGGCGGTTGGAGTGACGTCCGGCAGCATGCGGATGCCGCCCATGGAGGGTCGCCCCATTGCCAGGTTATCTACCACCAGGTAGCCGCCGATTTCGAGCGGGGAGGCCGCGTCCCACATGCAGACCACCAGGCGCGGGCCGAGGCTGTCAACCTGGATGCCAAGCCGCGCCAGCCGGTCGACATCCAGCGGGCCGAACTCCAGAAAACATCGCCCATCCTCACTGACCAGGCGGTTTTCGATGGTCTGCTCTGGAAGCCGATCTTTGAGGAATG
>DATDRM010000308.1:0-3330 GCA_035291705.1 Anaerolineales bacterium | reverse complement strand
TCGTGTAGAAACCTCGATTTGAGGTCTTTAATTAATACGGTGTCATTACCTCTGTGTTGTCGATATTGTCTAATTGAAGCAATAAAGATAGATTTGTATCTCTCGAATGCTCGGTCGAAAGCATACGTCTTATATCGTTCCCTCATATCCGCCACGGTTGAAGCGATAATTTCTTCGAAACGCTGAATTGGGAAGTCCATATGAATTATTATCTATCGAACAAGTATTCTTCATAAATATTATACTTTAATGCAGTATTCCTGGATATCTTTCCATAATAATAGCCTTTGTCTGATACACAATTTGCGAATTTTGATAATTGGAGAAACAACAATCTGTCCTCTTAAGAATCGTCAGGTAAAGATCAATGGAATATTGTTTCGCCACGCATTTAATAAATCCAATCTTAAAAGGGATTTATTCCCATTTTAAATTTTTTCACAAAAGCTGGTAAAGGCCTTTGTTACAATCCCGTTGAGCTATGGTCATATCTAAACCAATCGCCTCCTACGTCAGGCTCATACTGCTGTAATGTCTGTGAAATTGAATTTAGGGAAATTTACTTCAAAAATTATGTAACCTTCGTGCGAAATTTCAGTGATTATTACCTAGTGAGTAGTTTCGATGAGGTAAAATGGGGGGATGCGCGCCTCTCCCCTGTACTGGTTTCTTATCCTCCTGGTTTTAATAGCTGGTTTCACTGCCCTGGGTCCCGCAGAGAAGACTCTCGGCGTGAACGTGCGCGTGGTTTACCTGCACGGAGCCTGGGTGTGGACTGCGCTGGCGTGTTTCGTGACCGCGGCCGGCAGCGGCCTGGCTGGATTTCTCACCCGCCACCCTGGGCTACATTACTGGTCGCGCGCCTTGGGGCGGGCTGGCCTGTTCTTCTGGGTCACCTATTTGCCCATCTCGCTGTGGGCCATGCAGACCAACTGGAATGGCTTGTTCCTGGCAGAGCCGCGCTGGCGGTTGGGGCTGATCTTCGCCATCGGCGGCCTGCTGCTGCAAATTGGCCTCTCCCTCCTTGATAACCCAGTCTGGGCCTCTGCCTCCAACCTGGTTTATGCCAGTATCTTGCTCATCGCCCTGGGATCAACCGATCAGGTGATGCACCCTTCTTCACCGATCTTCACTTCTGATGCCTGGCGCATCCAGTTGTTCTTTATCGGGCTGCTCGCTCTCTCCTTGCTGGCGGCCTGGCAGCTCGCCCGTTGGGGGCGCCAGATGGATGAAGGATCAGTGAAGCAATGATTCGGCCCCGCAAAAACGGCTTATAATATAGATTCGCCACACCTGACTCAATAACACTCTTGCGCCGCCCCCTCCGCCTCCAGGTCCTCGCCTTCACCGCCACCCGTACGGTGCTCAACACGATGCACCGCATGGTCTACCCGTTTCTGCCTGCCTTAGGGCGCGGCCTGGGTGTTGACCTGGCAGCGCTTTCCTTTGCCCTGACCCTGCGTTCGCTGGCCGGGGCTGGTGGTCCCTTCCTGGCATCGGTTGCCGACAGCCGGGGGCGAAAAACCGGGATGCTGTTAGGCCTCTCGCTCTTCACCCTTGGAGTGGGGTTGGTCGCTCTTTGGCCGTCTTACCCGGCCTTTCTCGTGGCAATGATCCTCGCCATGCTGGGCAAATATGCCTTCGATCCCTCCATGCAGGCCTACCTCGGCGATCGCATAACTTACCAGCGACGCGGGCTGGTGCTGGCGGTTACTGAGCTCGGCTGGTCGCTCAGTTTTATCATCGGCGTGCCGGTGATTGGATTCTTAATCGCCCGGCGCGGATGGACAGCTCCCTTCCCGTTGTTGTCTCTCCTGGGGCTTTTTGCCATTGGTCTGCTGAGCTGGTTGATCCCACGTGACCCTTCCCCGGCTGAGGACCGGTTAAGCTTGTGGGAGAATCTGCGCAAAGTGTTAACTTATCCGCCCGCGCTGGCTGGACTGGCGATGGGTCTCACGCTGAGCACGGCGAATGAGGTGGTGAACCTGGTCTTTGGCGTGTGGATGGAGGATTCATTTGGATTAAAGGTCGCTGCTCTCGGAGCCGCCTCCGCCGTGATTGGGTTTTCTGAGTTAGGTGGAGAATCCCTGGCAGCCGGCCTGACTGACCGGCTGGGGAAAACCCGCGCGGTGGGATCTGGTTTGTTACTGAATAGTTTAGCCGCCCTGGCTCTACCTTTCCTGGGGAGGGGATTAGCCGGGGCAGTCGTTGGATTATTCCTGTTTTATATTACCTTCGAATTTGCACTGGTGAGCAGCATTCCCTTGATGACCGAGGTCTTGCCCTCCGCCCGAGCGACCCTCATGTCTACCAACGTCGCTGGTTTGTCCTTGGGTCGTGCTTTAGGCGCGTTGATCGCCTCTCCGCTCTATTTCCTTGGTTTACGGGTGCAAGGCGGGATCGACCTTCTACCGAATGCCCTGGCGGCAGTGGTTTTCAACCTCCTGGCGCTGGTCGCCCTCCACTACCTGCGGAAAAGGGGCAAGTCGTAGACGCAATTGGGAAGGACCGCAAAAATCAGCTATGATATAATCTCCGCTTGCCTTCGTAATGGGCGGTCGATCATTTATCTAACGATATAACCATGCAACGAGCCAGGCGAAAGTTTTTTTACGTTTTGGGAGGGGTCATCGTAGCCTTGATCGTCCTCGGCCTAGTCACCTACCCACAATTGAAACAACGTTGGACAACGCCCCTCGGCCCTGGGTTGGACTTGCCGACTCTGACAGCTACCTCGATTCGACCGGCAGACACCCTCGTCCCGGCGACTCCAGGGAACCAGGCCAGCAATGCCTCGAGCCAGGCAGAACTCTCAAACACACAACCGCTCACCAAGCCGGGAACTGCCATCCCACCCACGGCCACCCTCTCCCCCACTACTGCCGCCCAACCGTTCTGCGGCGGGCCTGAACTCATGACCGTGCTCGCCCTGGGCATTGATGGCAGCTTTGACTATCGCTATGGCCTTTCCGACGTGGTCCGCATCGTGCGGGTGGACTTTGTTACGCCGAAAGTGACTGTGCTCTCATTACCGCGCGACCTGTGGGTCGAGATTCCCGAAATTGAGAACTCCTATAATATCACTCACGGCAAGCTCAACCAGGCCTACTTTTACGGCACCCCTGGAATGGGTTATTATAAAGGTCCTGGGGCTGGCGCCGGCTTGCTGGCGCGCACACTTGACCTGAATTTCGGCCTGCGCGTCGATCACTACGGCGCAGTTAACATGCAGACCTTCGTCAAGGTTGTCGACGCGGTCGGGGGGATCGACATCTACCTGCCCACCGATGTCGACGGGACGCCTGTCGACGACAAAACGGAAGACATGGG
>DATDRM010000307.1:0-4511 GCA_035291705.1 Anaerolineales bacterium | reverse complement strand
GTCTTCAACGCGCTGACCGGGCTGCGCCAGCATACTGGCAACTGGCCGGGCAAAACCGTCACCCGCGCCGAGGGGGGATTTGAATACAGCAGCCAACGCTACAAACTGGTCGATCTGCCAGGTACCTACTCCCTGCTGGCGACCAGCCTGGACGAGGAAGTTGCTCGCGACTTTATCCTCTTTGGACAACCGGATGTGACGATCGTGGTGGCGGATGCATATCGCCTGGAGCGCAACCTGAACCTGGTCCTACAAGTGCTCGAGATCACCGATCGAGTAGTAGTCTGCCTGAACCTGATGGATGAAGCCCGCCGGCATGGATTTCAGGTGGACGACCGCCGGCTGGCGCGTGACCTGGGGGTGCCCGTCGTGCCGACCGCGGCGCGTTACCAGCAAGGATTGGACCAGCTGCTGCAGGCAGTCAGCGATGTGGCGACCGGCCGGACGGTCTGCACCCCGCACCGCATTCAGAACGAACCACCCAGGCTCAAACAAGCCATTCACCTGCTGGTTGAGCAAATCAACCAGGCTTTTCCCGGATTGCCGAACGCGCGCTGGGTGGCCCTGCGCCTGTTAGACGGGGACGAACGCATCGTGGAAGCCATGCAGAAAGGCGAGCTGGGCGTCTTAAGCCGGGGGTCGTCTGAAGAGGCCCAACCTCACCTTGACCTGAAACTCGAGGCGACTGGATGAACACACTCAGCGATTTTCAGCCCGAGGAGATCCTTAAGAAGGCCCAGGCATTACGCTGGGAAGTCGGCGGTGATTTCCACGAGCAACTGATGGAGGCGATCTACACCGAGGCCGCCCGTATCGCTGACCGGGCGGTGACTCGCCCAGGCGAGAAGGCGCGTTTCGACCTGGACCGGGCGATCGATGGCGTTGTGACCAGCCGGCTGTGGGGGTTCCCGTTGATGATCCTGTTATTCACGCTGGTGTTCTGGATCACCATCACCGGGGCCAATGTCCCCTCGAAATGGCTCTCAACCCTGCTGATCGACACGGTTTACCCGGCCTTGCGCGTGGGAGCAAGCAATATCGGCCTGCCCTGGTGGTTGAGCGGCTTTTTGATCGATGGCATGTACCTAGCGACGGCCTGGGTTGTAAGCGTGATGCTACCGCCCATGGCGATCTTTTTCCCGTTGTTCACCTTACTGGAAGATTTCGGCTACCTGCCGCGGGTGGCATTCAACCTGGATAACGTGTTTAAAAAGGCCGGGGCGCATGGCAAGCAAGCGCTGAGTATGATGATGGGCTTTGGCTGCAATGCGGCCGGCATGGTTGCCACGCGCATCATCGACAGCCCGCGCGAACGTCTGATCGCCATGCTCACCAATAATTTCGCCCTGTGCAACGGGCGCTGGCCGACGCAGATTCTGATCGCCAGCATCTTTATCGGAGCGCTGGTGCCGCCCTACCTGGCCGGGTTGATCTCGGCCCTGGCTGTAGTCGGGATCGCCATGCTGGGCGTGTTCTTAACCTTCGGCATGTCCTGGGCTCTGTCGCGCTCGGTGCTCAAAGGACAGGTCTCCACCTTTAGTTTAGAACTGCCGCCTTACCGGCCACCGCGCGTTTTGCATACGCTCTACACCTCGTTGATCGACCGCACGATGTATGTGCTCTGGCGGGCGGTGGTCTTCGCGGCGCCAGCCGGGGCAGCGATCTGGCTGGTCGCCAACCTCCGGATCGGGGGTCTAAGCCTGGCCGAGTACATCATTAATTTTCTTAACCCGGTGGGGATATTAATCGGACTGAACGGTGTGATTCTGCTGGCCTATATCATCGCCATCCCGGCCAATGAGATCGTGATCCCCACGGTATTGATGTTAACCGTTTTGATCACCGGCATGCACGGGTTGGGAGCCGGGGCAGGGGTGATATTCACTGCGGGGGAAGCCAGCACTTACACGGTGCTCACGGCTGGCGGCTGGACGCTTCTTACGGCGGTGAACCTGATGCTGTTCAGCCTGATCCACAACCCTTGCAGCACCACGCTGTATACGATGTATAAAGAAACCGGCAGTCGCAAGTGGACGGTCGTGGCGGCGTTGCTCCCCCTGGTGTTGGGTTTTACGGTGACGTTCTTCGTGGCACAGGTGTGGCGGCTGGTGGCAGGTTGAGATTAATCCTGGCGTGAAAAAGCCAGCGGGGATAGCGTACCGGGGACAGCGCGCCGGGGACGGCGCGCCGAGCATGGCCGGGGAGCATGAGGGGGGTGGTGGTGTAAATCAGCGGCGTTGGCGGTATAAAGACGGGTCGACGATGGCCGCCATCTTCTCGACATCCAGCTGGTTGCCCAGGAAGCGATTTATCTCAGCGATATAACGCCGAGGGTCGGCTAGCATGGCGTTGTAGTCCAGATAGAGCACAGAAACATTCGGCTGAGCTCTCAGCCAGGCCTCCACGGTAGCCAGATGCTTGCGGTACATCCCGGCCAATACCTCATCGCTGACCTTATCGGTGGGCTTGTCGGAGTGGATCAACATCTGCTTCTGGGAGGCCAGGACCTCGTCCATCTGGCGACACATGAAAATGATTTTATAGGTAAGGTCTCCCGGAAGGTGTTCCAGGAGCGCTGAAATGACTTTTATGGCTTTGCCGTGCGCCTCGGCCACCCAGGCCTTATCGCCGTCGGGCATTTTCTTGACGCGCTCGAATTCGTAATAGCCTTTGGGGTTATCGTCGTCAGGGGTGCGTATTTGATCGGTCATGGGGGGCAAACCGCCCGCCTCGAGCATCTTCATCATCATCGACGTGCCAGAGCGCGGCAACCCCGAGACGACCGTCACGAAGACATCATCCTTCGGTTTGCGTAACGATTGAAACAAATTTTTCATCACCAATTCCCAAGAAAGTGATTGGAGGGCATTCGCGGTTGCCTGAAGTGACCTCACCCAATTCCAACCCTGGAACGCCCCGCCAGGCGGTAATGATAACCGATGAAGACGAAGGTGTCAAAGGTACTACTTCAATTATGCTATAATCGCCAGGGTAAATTTGGAGTGAAGGAAACAGGTAGGCAGGTAATCAGGTAATCAGGTAAACCGGGAAACAGGTAGACAGGTAAAGATCAAGACATGCTCAACCGGATCGTACGCATTATGGGGGGCGACCCCAACAAACGACAGGTCGAAAAATTTAGCGAGACAGTCGAGATCGTTAACGGCCTCGAGGAGCAGTTCGAGGGGTTCAACGATGAGGCGCTGCGCGCCAAAACTAACGAATTTCGCCTGCGCTTAGCGCAGAGCGAGATGCTGGACGATCTGCTGCCAGAAGCCTTCGCCGCGGTGCGCGAAGCCAGCAAGCGAACCCTTGGCCAGCGCCATTACGACGTGCAGTTGATCGGCGGGATTGCGCTGCACCAGGGCAAGATCGCCGAGATGCGCACGGGCGAAGGGAAAACCCTGGTGGCGACCCTACCGCTCTACTTGAACGCGCTGCCACTTAACCCGCAGTGGAGCGAGCTGGCGCGGCGGAAGTGGGGAGAGGATCCAACGCGGTGGACCTTCGAGCCCCTTGAAGAGACCCCAGTTGGCCAGGGGGTGCACCTGATCACGGTCAACGACTACCTGGCGCGCCGCGACGCACGCTGGATGGGGGTGATTTATAACGCCCTGGGATTGAATGTGGGCGTACTCCAAATGGCCGCCCGTACCGAGAACGGCAAGAAAGCTTTCCTGGTGGACTTCGAGCGCGAATCCCCGCACGAGGACCAACACCACCTGCGCATGGTGGACCGCCGCGAAGCGTACGCCGCCGACCTCACCTACGGCACCAACAGCGAATTTGGCTTCGACTACCTGCGTGACAACATGACGATGAGCCTGGATGACCGTGTGCAGCGCGGCCATACTTACGCCATCGTCGACGAGGTGGACAATGTATTGATCGATGAGGCGCGCACCCCGCTGATCATCTCCGGCCCGGCCCACGACGACACGGCATGGTACGTGCGCATGGCGCAGGTGGTCAAGAGCCTCAGCCCTGAAGATTACGAGATCAGCGAGCGGGACCGCACCGTGACCCTGACGGAGATCGGCGAGACGCATGTCGAAAGCCTGCTGGACATGCCGTTGCGCGACCCCGACCGCCCGGAGGATGTCACTCCGGAGCAAGCCCGCCTGATGGGCTTTCTGGAGCAATCCCTGCGCGCCCAGCACCTCTTCAAGCGCAACAAAGACTACCTGGTCCAGGCTGGCAAGGTGATCATCGTCGACGAATTCACCGGGCGGTTGATGCCGGGGCGGCGCTGGTCGGATGGCCTGCACCAGGCGGTCGAAGCCAAGGAAGGGGCACGCGTGCAGAGCGAAAATGTCACCTATGCCACGATCACCATCCAGAACTACTTCCGCATGTACCAGAAGCTGGCGGGCATGACCGGCACCGCGGTGACCGAAGCAGAGGAGTTCGACAAGATCTACAAGCTGGATGTGCTCGCCATCCCTACCAACCTGGAATACCTGGCCTCGCGTGCCGATACCACGCTGATTGAACTCGAGGACCGAGACGAA
>DATDRM010000306.1:0-14266 GCA_035291705.1 Anaerolineales bacterium | reverse complement strand
GCAGGCGCACAGCGTCGAAATTATCGCCCAAAGCCACGACTTGCGACCCACCCACGCCAATTGGTTGGAAGCCTTCCCATTCACCCGCGTCGCCGATCTGCCGCCCGGAGAAAAGCTCCCGCCGCGCGTGCCTGGCCTGATGGATGCTGAGCAAGCGCGCCAGGTTTATGGGGATGGGGTTTTCGGCGGCCCGTACCAGGTTGACCAGGCGATCATGGACCAGCTGTTTGCCGCTGCTTTAGAAGATGTACTTCAACTTTTACGTTTTGAGTAGGGAAAATGATTTATTATCAGGAAGCCAGGAATACAGGAAAGGAATTTTGTAATTCTTAGATTCCTCATAAAAAAAAGCACCTTTGGGAAATTTACATTCAAGAGGAGAGAACATGGCAAATAAAAAAGTGATCACCACCGACAAAGCCCCTAAGCCGATCGGCCCTTATTCCGCCGGTGTACGCGTCGGAGACTTAGTGTTTACCGCCGGGCAGATCGGTCTCGATCCGCTGACCGGCGAGGTTGTGCCTGGCGGCATTCAAGCCGAGACGCGCCAGGTAATCCGCAATCTGCAGGGTGTCCTGGAAGCAACCGGGTCTTCGCTGCAAGAAATCGTCAAGACTACCGTATTCCTGCGTGATATGAACGACTTCGCCCAAATGAACACCATCTACGCCGAGTTCTTCTCCCAGGACTATCCAGCCCGTTCGACGGTTCAGGTCTCGGCATTGCCGAAGGGCGTGGCAGTGGAGATCGAGGCGATCGCGTTAATCAGTAATCAGTGAAACGCTCACAGTGCTCTCTTTAAATATCCAACTTCTATCGTATACTAACCTCTGAAAACTGAAAACTGAACACTGAACACTGGATACTGGATCCTGATAGAGTTAAATCTTCCCTTATGCCTCCTCTCGTATCGATAATTGTGCCATGTTACAATGAGCAGGATACCATCCGCCTGCTCCTGGAGGCGGTTTTTGCGCAGACATTTCCGCGGCAGGAGATGGAGGTGGTGATTGCCGATGGGCGTTCAACCGATCGCACCCGGCAGGAAATTGCCGCTTTTCAGCAGAACCATCCCGAATTGCAGGTGATCGTAGTGGATAACCCGCGGCGCATCATCCCGGCTGGGTTGAACCGGGCGATCGCAGCCGCAACCGGTGAGTTCATCGTACGCCTCGATGCACATGCTGTGCCTTCTCCAGATTATGTTGCCAGTTGTGTGGAGGTGCTGCAGGCTGGGTTGGGTGAAAACGTCGGCGGCGAGTGGGAGGTGCAGCCGATCGGGAATAGCTGGCCAGCGCGGGCGATCTCCGCCGCAGCAGGGCATCCTTTGGGAGTGGGCGACGCGCGGTACCGGCTCGGCGGTTATGCTCAGGCGGTGGACACGGTGCCGTTCGGCGCCTTTCGTCGGTCTTTGGTTGAGCGAATCGGTGCGTTCGATGAAACGCTGTTGACCAATGAGGATTACGAGTTCAATACCCGCATCCGGAAGGCGGGGGGCCGAGTTTGGTTTGATCCGGCGATCCGTTCAGTTTATTTCGCGCGCCGCACCTTTGGCGATCTGGCGCAGCAATACTGGCGCTATGGATACTGGAAAGCGCGCATGCTTAAGCGTTATCCGGAAACATTTCGCTGGAGGCAGCTGGCCGGGGTATTCGTGATCAGCATTCCGCTACTTGGCCTCCTGGGGATATGGTTCTCCTGGGCGCTCTGGTTGCTAACCGTTGAGGTAGCGGTTTATTATTTGGCTCTGCTGGCCTCTGGGGTGCAGCTCGCCCTCAAGGAACGGCAGATAGATTACGTGATCGGCCTCCCTTTGGCGATCGCCACCATGCACTTCACCTGGGGAGCTGCTTTTATGTGGAGTTCAGTAGTCATGTTAGTTCACCCGCGGGGCGTACCAAAATCCAAACGCTGGCGTTTGCGTACCCGTGAACGGCGCACTTTATTACTGATCGGCGATTTCATCACGGCCCAGATCGCTTTGGTGGTAGCCCTTTACTACTGGGCCAGCGCAGCGGAGTGGTTGGGCTTCTCGCTTGAATTCTTGAGGCAGCGCCCCCCGACCTGGTTTTACTTGTTGCCATTTGTCTGGCTGATCCTACTCGTGGAACTGTATGACGTTCACCGCGCTGGTGACTGGGGTGACACCGTGCGCGGCGTAGCCACGGCGGCCATCATCGGTCTGGGTTTATACCTGTTGCTTTATTTTTATTTTACTGATCCGCCAAAGTCGCTCTTGCCCCGGCGCGGAGTAGCGGGATTTCTGGTGGCTGCTTCCCTGTTGACCCTGGTGTGGCGTTTCATCTACATTAAAATTTTCACAGCCCCGGCATTTCTACGCCGAGTATTGCTGGTCGGAGCTGGTAAGGCTGGGCAAACCTTGTTGAAGCTGATCAATGATTTGTGGCCTCCGCCTTTCTATGTGGTGGGGATCATCGACGATGATCCTCAAAAAATAGGCACAAATTTCGAAAATTATCCCATTCTGGCAGCTAGCGATACCCTCTTGGAGATCATTGAGCTCGAAAATGTTTCGGATATTATCGTGGCGATCTCCGGTGAGATGCACGGCAGCACGTTTCAAACCCTGTTGGACGCCCAGGAGCGTGGGGTTGAGATCACACGCATGCCGGTAGTATATGAGGAGTTGCTCGGCAGGGTGCCGATTCGCTTACTGGAAGCGGATTGGATCTTGCGCTCTTTCGTAGACCAGAGCCGGGTGAACCAGTTCTATGAATTAGGAAAACGGATCGTCGACATCCTTGGTGGAGTGGTCGGTGTCTTATTTCTGGTAATCACTTTGCCTTTTCTCAGCCTGGGAATCTTGCTCGACAGCGGACGCCCGATTTTCTATTCACAAATGCGTGCTGGGCGTGGTGCACAGCTTTACCGCATCTTGAAATATCGCACGATGCGCCAGGATGCCGAAGCGGATGGCCAACCCCAATGGGCGAGAGAGGATGACGAACGAGCTACTCGCATCGGCCGTTTCCTGCGCCGGACACACCTGGACGAGGTGCCTCAATTTATCAATGTCTTACGTGGCGAGATGAGCCTGGTGGGGCCGCGAGCCGAGCGACCCGAATTGGTGGCGATGTACCAGAAGCACGTACCTTTTTACCGGTCACGCTTGTTGGTGAAACCAGGCATGACCGGGTGGGCGCAGATTCACTTCGGATATGCATCCACGATCGATGAGACTGTGGTCAAGCTGGAGTATGACCTTTACTACATCAAGCACCGTAACCTGCTGATGGATTTCCTGATCTTATTACGCACACCGGCGACGGTGTTTGGATTACGAGGGCAGTGAGTTGAACAAGGTTTTGGTGACAGGCGGCGCGGGGTTTATTGGGTCGCACCTGGTGCGTACCCTGCTGGCGCGCGGTGACCGCGTGCGAGTGTTGGATGATTTCTCCACAGGCAGGGAAGAAAACCTGACTGGAGTTGACGAACCATTCGAGATGATCGTGGGAGACCTCCGCCATCCTGCTAGCGTTGCTAGCGCGGTACACGGGGTGGATTATATCTTTCACCAGGCTGCTTTCGTATCCGTGCCTAAGTCGATGATCGACCCCAATCTATGTTACGCCGTCAACGTGCAGGGCACAGCGAATTTGCTGGAGGCTGCCCGGCAAGCTGGCATCCGGCAGGTTGTGCTGGCTTCCAGCGCAGCGGTTTATGGCGATTCCCAAGATTTTCCCTTACGCGAGGCGGTCGAGTTGCGCCCCCTTTCGCCTTATGCCGCTTCGAAGCAGGTGGACGAAATCTACGCCGGGACTTATACACGCGCTTTCGGGCTGCCGGTTGTCGCTTTGCGCTATTTCAATGTTTATGGTCCGCGGCAATCACCGGATTCGGATTACGCGGCAGCGATCCCGATCTTCATCCGCCGCCTGTTAGAAGGCAAGGCTCCCACAGTCTACGGCGACGGTCACCAGAAGCGGGACTTTATCTTTGTCGCCGATGTCGTGCGCGCCAATTTGCTGGCAGCCGAATGTCCGCAGGCGGCTGGCCAGGTCTTCAACGTTTGTACCGGCTTGGAGACGAGTCTGTTGGATCTTTTAGAAACCCTGGCTGGGATTTTGCCCGGCGCGCCAGAACCCCAGTTTAGCTCGCCCCGCCCTGGGGATATTTTCCGTTCCTTAGGGAATCCTTCCCGCGCCGAACTAGTTCTAGGATTTCGAGCCCAGGTCGGCCTGGCCGAAGGCTTGCATGAGACGGTGGAGTCGATGCGGAAATGAGAGCTGCGCTGCGCCATCCCAACCGCATGTTGTTCATTGGAGACCTGTTGATGATCGTGGTCTCCGTCTTGGGTAGTTTTGCTTTGCGGTTGCCCCTGGGTCCCCTGTTCATTTACTACCTGCCCCAGGCTGCATGGATGTTCAGTGTGGCTTTGATCATCAAGCCGATCATATATTTTGGTTTCGGATTGTATCGCCGTGTGTGGGCTTACGCCAGCACCCGCGAACTGAAATTGATCACGGTCGCCGTCACCACGGCTTCCGTGGCAGTCTCCTTAACCGTCATCTTACTGGCATCTTTGCGGGTGTATACAGGTTTTCCGCGCAGCGTTTTAGCGATCGACTGGTTGCTCTCCTTGCTGGCAGTCGGCGGCTTGCGTTTCGCTCTGCGCTTGTTGGCCGAGAGCCGGTCGACAGGTGTGGATACCCAGCGCCGCGGACGAAGGGTGCTGATCGTGGGAGCGGGCGATGCCGGTGCATTGGTAGTGCGTGAAATGCAGAAGAACCCCCAACTAAACCTTTCTCCGGTGTGTTTCGTTGACGACGACTCGTCCAAGCAAAAGCAGCATATCCACGACGTGCCAGTCGAGGGCACACTGAATGATATCGGGCGGCTAGTGGATGCGCGGCGCATCCAGGAGGTGATCATTGCTATCCCCAGCGCTCCGGGGCGAGTGATACGTCAGGTGACCGAAAGCTGCCGGCAAAAGGGGGTGCACTTCCGGACTATGCCGGGGATCTACGAATTGATCGGTGGCAAGATTAATGTAGGGCGCTTGCGTGAGGTGGAGATCACCGACTTGCTTCGGCGAGCACCTGTACAGATCGACGAGAACCTGATCGGCGCCAGTTTAAGCGGGCGGCGAGTGTTGGTCACAGGCGCGGGGGGCTCTATCGGTCGGGAGTTGTGCCGCCAGATCGCTCGTTGGGGACCGACGGATTTAACTCTTTTAGGGCACGGCGAAAACAGTGTTTTTGAGACGCTGGTCGACCTCGAAGAGAGTTTCCCTTCCTTGCCCTTGCACACCATGATCGCGGATGTGCGTGACCCAGACCGTCTGGCGAACATCTTCGATAGCTTCCGCCCCCAGGTTGTTTTTCACGCCGCGGCGCATAAGCATGTCCCTCTGATGGAAGCCAACGTTGAAGAGGCGATCACCAACAACGTAATTGGCACACGCAATGTTGTCGAAGTTGTGCTCAACTTCGAAGTCGAACGCCTGGTGATGATCTCCACCGATAAGGCCATTCGCCCTACCAGCGTCATGGGGGCGACCAAACGCCTGTCCGAGCTGCTGGTGCTGGACGCCGCGCAACGATCGAAACGTGCTTTCTCGATAGTGCGGTTTGGCAACGTGTTGGGCAGCCGCGGGAGCGTCATCCCGCTCTTCAAACGTCAGATCGCCAGCGGTGGCCCGGTGACGATTACCCATCCGGAAATGGAACGCTATTTTATGACCATCCCCGAAGCGGTGCACATGGTGCTGCAGGCTTCCGCCATGGGCAATGGAGGTGAAGTTTTTGTGCTGAAGATGGGCGAACAAATCCGCGTCCTGGACCTGGCCGAGGACCTGATCCGCCTTTCCGGGCTAGAACCGGAAAAGGATATTGAAATCGTCTTCACCGGCATCCGGCCAGGGGAGAAATTGAGTGAGGACTTGTGGGATCAATGGGCGCGTTTTGAACCCACCGCGCATGCTGATATCCTGCGCCTGGTCGATGAGGACATTCTCAGCAGCCAGGCTTTGTCGCGCGCCGTGAACGAGCTGGCTTACCTGGCCGGCGAGGGTGATGTAGATGGGATCATCCATTTGCTGGACGAGACGATTCCCGGTGCAGCTGTGCGCAGCCTTCCTCCACCTGATTTGACTGCGGTGGTCTAAGTATAAGCGGGAAGCGCGAAACGTGATGGGTGAATAAGAACAGGTAGCTTGATGGCGATTGTGACTTCAGCCGAATGGGATGCTTTTCTTACCAATCGACCCCACGCTCACCTGATGCAGACGACGGCGTGGGGCGATTTGAAATCCACCTTCGGTTGGCAGGTTACCCGCCTGATCACGCAGCTGCTAGAAGGGGCAGTCGGCGCACAGCTGCTCTTCCGGCGACTGTACCCTGGCCTGACCCTGGCCTATCTGCCCAAAGGGCCGGTAGGGGATCTGCCCGGACAGATCGATCTATTGCAGCCCCTATTGCCGGAGTTAGATAATCTCTGCCGCCAAAGGCGCGCAGTGTTTCTGAAAGTCGAACCGGATCAGCTGATCGATCCAGTAAACCCGTTAGAGCTCAGGCCACCTACCGGGTTCCGGCCTAGCACGCACGCCATCCAGCCCTCCCGCACCATCCTGGTGGACTTGCGCGGCAATGAAGAGCAAGTGCTGGGTCGAATGAAACAGAAGACCCGTTACAACATCCGCCTGGCCTTGAAGAAGGGGGTGATCGTGCAGCCGAGCGCCGATCTCGAGCTGTTCTATCGCTTGCTGGAAGCGACCGGCCAGCGTGACCAGTTCGGCATTCACTCCGTGGATTATTACCGCCGGGCATACGAGCTCTTCCACCCGCGCGGCGAGGGGGAGTTGTTGTTAGCCAAGTTCGAAGGGGAACTTCTGGCGGCGCTGATGGTCTTCGCCCACGGCGAACGCGCCTGGTACTTCTACGGCGCTTCGGCCGGCCAACGCCGGGACTTGATGCCCACATATCTGATCCAATGGGAAGCCATGCGGTGGGCGCGCGCCAGGGGGTGCACCGAGTACGACCTATGGGGGGTGCCAGACTTCGCGGAGCAGGTGTTGGAATCGCAATTCACCGAACGCGCCGACGGATTGTGGGGCGTATACCGCTTCAAACGCGGCTTTGGAGGGCAGCTGCATCGCGCCGCCGGCCCCTGGGACCGTGTGTACCGAGACTCCTTCTACAAAGTGTATCTCAGGTGGTTGAGGAAAGGATCAGGGGAGAGGGGATAAGGGGTTATCTGCAACTAATAACTCCCAACTCACAACCAGCAACCTTGAATATGGATGCCTCAACCTGGAATACCCTGATCGCAACCCTGCCCGGCGCCCACGTCTTGCAGACCTGGGAATGGGGACAGGTCAAGGCGCGCCTTGGCTGGGAACCGATCCCGAAAGTGTGGCAGGATGCGCAGGGACAGACGTTGGCGGCGGCCCTGGTGCTGGCGCGCGCCCTGCCGGTGCCTGGCCTGGCTGGTCGATCCCAGGTTATATATGTTCCGCGTGGGCCTCTGCTGCAGGATTGGGCAGACCCAGGCTTTCGTCGCCAGGTAATCGAGGACTTGCACCTCCTGGCGCGGCAGCGGGGGGCGATTTTCATAAAAATCGATCCGGACTTGCGCCTGGGGAGCGGCGTCCCTGGGACACCCGACGCTGGCGAGGATGAAGTAGGCCAGGCTGTGCGCGCCGATCTGGGTGCACATGGCTGGCGGTTTTCCGAGGAACAGGTCCAATTCCGCAACACGGTCGTGATCGACCTGAGCTTATCTCCCGAAGACCTCCTGGCGCGCATGAAGCAGAAGACGCGTTACAATGTCCGCCTGGCCGAGCGGCGGGGCGTCACTGTACGCCAGGGAACGAAGGCCGACCTGGCATCCCTCTACCGCATGTATGCCGAGACCTCCTTGCGCGACAATTTTGTCATCCGGGAAGAAGCCTACTACCGGGCGCTCTGGGAGACATTCATGCAGGCTGGGATGGCCGAGCCGTTGATCGCTGAGGTGGAGGGCCAGCCCGTGGCGGCCCTGGTGATCTTCCGCTTTGCAGGCAAAGCCTGGTATATGTTCGGCATGTCGCGGGAAGCAGCCCGCGAGAAAATGCCCAATCACCTGTTGCAGTGGGAGGCCATGCTGCGGGCGAAGGCCGCCGGGTGTACGTTTTACGATTTGTGGGGCGCGCCAGATGAGTTCCTGGAAAGCGATCCGCTGTGGGGAGTGTACCGGTTCAAAGATGGTTTAGGGGGGAGGGTGGTGCGCTGGATTGGAGCGTGGGATTTGCCTGTGCGACCTCTTTATTATCGCCTGTATACCCAGGTTTTGCCGCGCCTCCTGGAATGGATGCGCCGCCGCGGTCGCGTCCGCACTCAAAACTCGATATCGACATTAAATCCTTAATACCGCGAAGTCGCAAAGTAAGCAAGGAGAAGTCCATGATCCCACGAATTCGTTTTGCACACCTACCCACCCTGGTCGAGGCAATGCCCCGCCTGTCGGCAGCACTGGGCGGGCCGCAGCTGCTGGTTAAGCGCGATGACCAGACCGGTTTAGCCTTTGGCGGCAACAAGACGCGTAAATTGGAGTTCTTGTTGGCCGAGGCGCAGGCTCAGAGCGCGCGCACCCTGATCACGGCTGGGGCAGTCCAGTCCAACCATTGCCGGCAGACTGCCGCCGCCGCGGCTCGTTTTGGTTTTGAATGCCTCCTGGTATTGACTGGAGAGGAACCGACATCTCCCTCGGGGAATATGCTCCTGGATCGCCTGTTTGGCGCGCAGATCGTGTGGGCCGGCGAGGCGGGGCGCGAGGGGACTTTGCAGCAGGTTTTCAGGCACGCCCAGGAGGCGGGCCAGCGCCCCTATCTGATCCCCTATGGCGGATCCAGCCCGTCCGGCGCGGCGGCCTACGCCTATGCGCTGCAGGAATTGATCGAGCAGGGCGTCCGGCCAGATTGGATCATCTTCGCGACTTCCTCAGGCGGCACCCAGGCCGGATTGGTAGCCGGGGCGCGCTGCTTTGGATTTCAGGGCCACATCCTGGGGATCAGCATTGACGAACCAGCCCCGGTATTACGAGAACGCGTGGCGGAATTGGCACGCAGAACCGCCGATTTGATCGGCGAAAATGCCTCATTCTCAGCCGATGATATCCTCGTTAATGCCGATTACCTGGGGGGAGGCTATGGGGTCATGGGATCGGGCGAGCAGGAGGCTTTGCATCTCTTTGCCCGCCAGGAAGGCCTGCTGCTGGACCCGGTCTATACCGGGCGAGCCGCAGCTGGCCTGATCGACCTGGTGCGGCAGGGATTCTTCTCGCCAAACGAGATGGTGCTCTTTTGGCACACCGGCGGAGGCCCAGCGCTGTTCGCCGATCGCTATCGCGAGATGCTGTTGCGGTAATCTAGCGCAATCCTATCAACTCATAGACCCGAATCGGCTCACTCTTCCCCTTGGCGACCACCGGGGTCACCTGTTGGGTAAGCACCTGGTTGCGCACCTGTTCATAGACCTGGACGCTGATCAGGATTTGCCCTGGATTTGCATTTTCCTGGAGGCGCTTGGCGGTGTTGACGCTGTCGCCAATGACGGTGTATTCCATGCGTTTTTGGGTGCCGATCAAGCCCAGGACCGCCTCCCCGGAGTGAATGCCGGTGCCGAATGATAGCTGAAACTGAGGCGGTAGTTCTTTTTGCACTGCGGAGACGGCAGCCCGCATGGACAAAGCGGCGCGCATCGCCCGCAAGGTGTGGTCTCTTTGCGGGATAGGGGCGTTAAAGAATGCCATGATGGCATCGCCCAGGAATTTGTCGATCGTGCCTCCTTCGCCCAGGATGGCTTCGGTTGCGGCTCCCAGGTAGCGGTTGAGCACGGACACCAGTTCTTCTGGTGCACAGCGTTCGCTCAGGCTGGTGAAGCCGCGCATGTCAGCAAAGAGGGTGGTGATCTGGGTGCGTTTGCCGCCCAGCTGTAGCTCGCTCGGGTTAAGTTGATCGATCACCGCCGGGGAGACCATGCGTTCGAATAAGCGCCGCTGAGCCTCCAGGCGCCTGGTTTCCGTCAAATCCTCCATGACGATCGCCACGCCTTGGGTGGTGATATGCGCATCTTTAAGCGGTGAGAGGTTAAAACTCAAGGTGAGCGAGCCGCGCCCAGGCAATTCGGGGCTGAATTCCAACCCTACGATTTGCTGGTTACTCTGGCGAACACGTGCCAGATAGCGCGGCAGTTGCAAATTGCTCAAGAGGGGCACTTCGCCAACATTGCGGCCGATCAAATCCGACCGGCTTTGTCCAAGGATGGCTTCCGCAGCGCCATTGCTGAGGGTGATCCGATCTGCGAGGTCTGTGGTGATCACGCCGCTGGCAATCGAAGCGAAGACATCGTCCATCAAGTTTTTAAGTTCGCTCACATCTGCCAGACTGCGGTGGATGGATTCGAACAGGCGAGCGTTCTCGATGGCCACGGCAGCCTGGTTGGCGAAAGCTGCCAGTAAGTTTCGTTCCGCCTCGGTGAATAACCCGGTGCGGATGCGATTATCGGCATAGATCACACCGATTAAATCATCCTTGACTTTGAGGGGCACGCACAGAATCGAGCGCAGGTTCAGGGCGATCACGCTTTCCTGACTGTCGAAGCGCGGGTCTTGTTGGGCGTTGGTGGTGAGCACCGGCTGTCCTTCGTCGATCACCCGGTTTACCACGCTGCGGCTGAGGTCAGATTCAGACGCGTCGAGGGTTTCTTGCTCCCAGTTGCGAGCGATGTGGATGGCTAACTCCCCCTGCCCGTCTTTCAGCATGAGAAAGCCGCGTTCGGCACCAGTCAGGCGCACGATGGTATCCATCACAATGCGCAGGACGTCATCCAACTGGAGCGAGGAGTTCACGATCTGGCTGATGCCTGCCAAGGCCAGCAGGTTGTCCCGCTCCTCTTCCTGCCTGGCGATCTGGCGGCTGATGCGGGTTAAAGAGCCGGCTAGTTGGGCCAGGTCTTCCAGGGCGTCTTCGGAACAGGGATTGTACTCTGCCTGGAGCGCCAGGCGGACCTGGTCGGTGAACTCGCTGAGGCGCAGGATTTGCCTGTCCAGCGGGAGGGTTGTGGAGGGAGTGGATTTGTGATCCATCGCGCAGTTTTGCGTTAACGATTCTGACGACCGGTAGAACGCACACTAGCTTTGGGTGGTTCCTGGAAGCGAGCGAAAATGCGCTGGAGCAGCGCCAGGTAGGAAGTGTTGCGGATCTCTTTCCCCGCTTGCTGAGCCACCCTGGCATCTCCACTGCGCTCCCCATACGTGGCTGCCTGGTATTCAAAGAGCAGGCTGCGGATGGGATTCTCTGCTACCGGCAGCAGGCCTTCCAGGAGGGCGGCGCGCTCGGCCGGGGTGTCGGTCGTGGCGGGTGGCCTGCCCAGGCGTGACAGGGCGCGGTTAAGTTCCAAATAGGCGCGGGTGAGCGGGGAAAGGGCAGCGGAGGTTGCCCAGCGACGCAGCGTGGCCGGCGGCTCAAAGCCCATCCGCCGCAGGCTGGCTTCAAATTGTACCGGGAAGGGGGGGTAGCCACGCTTCCGGCGGACCTGTCCAATCAGGAATAAGATGAAAGTGACCACCACCACCAGGATCAGGAGCAAGTAGGCGAGTGGGATCCTCTGCAGCAATCCGATTGATTGGTCAGGTGACAGCGGCCCCTGGCCAGCTGCGTCCTCCAGGTTGTTCAGACTCCGGTTTCTGGGATCCTGCCCTTCATTTGTCAATTCGGGATTCTCTGCGGAGTTGGTGTTGTTTCCTGTGGGGCGAAAGATCGGCAGCTGGGAGGCAGTTGGTTCGAATTCTACCCAGCCCATATCGGGGAAGTAAACTTCTGGCCAGGCATGGGCATCGCGGTGGCGCACCGTGTATACCCCGCCGGTGACAACCGCCGCTTCTGGAACAGCGCCGGAAGGCAAGGTTGGGATGGTTGCCGGCTGTGCCGGAGAAGAGCGCTCTCCCTCGGCATACCCCACGGCCAGACGGGAGGGGATGCCCAGCGAGCGTAGCAAGATGACTTCAGCGGTGGCGTAGTAATTGCAGAATGCCTGGCGATGGTCGAACAGGATCCAGTCGATTGGTTCTTGCCTGATGGGGACGGTGGGGACGGTCTCGTTATAAACCAGGTTAATGCGCAGGTAATCGGTAACTGCCTGGGCGATATCGTAAGGGTTGTCCAGGCCAGAGGCGATCTGCTCCGCCAGCTGGCGGGTGCGAGGCGTGATCGTTTCTGGCAGCTGCAAATAGCGCCCAGTTACCCAGGAAGGGTAATCCTCCCCTGCTGCGCGCAAATCGGCGACCGTGGCGGAAGTGAGGGAGGCCGTGACCTGGTAGACATCTCCCGCCCTTAACAAGGGATTCGCTTTCAAATATCCCAGGTCGATCGTGCCATCTGGGTTGAGAGCGATTTGCGCCTCGACCGGGCGGCTAACCCACAGCGGTTGGGCGGGTGTATTTAAGTTTTGGAGGGGATAGAGGGTTTTGATGGTGAAGTCGCCGGTTGAGCGCCCCTGGTATTCGGGGAAATCCAGGTCAAAGGTGTCAGGATTCAGGGAGCGGACACCAGGCAGGGTGCTCGACCAGCTGCCTTCGTAGGTGTCGTAGACTCGGGCGCGCCAGTAATAGCGCACACCCGCCTCAGCCTGGGGCGGCGCCTCGACGGCCATGATCACGGTGTCGGTCAGGGGATTGCCGCGCCCTAATGGCAATGTGTCTCCATACAGATCGGTCACAAATCCCACCGACGCCTGCAGGGAGGCGAAGGCATTGCTCAACCGCTCGCGAACAGTGATCCACGGCCGGGTGGCACGCCCCCAGACCTGTTCGGCGGGTGGGAGAGCCTTAGCCAGGGCTGGCGCAGTCCAGGCAAATAACACAAGAATGGCTGTGGTCACCAGGCCCAAGCGGATGGAGTCTAACCCAACAAAGGGCGGGAGATAGGTGCCGTTCTGTTTCCAGCGCTTTTGCAGGTTAAGAAAGTGCAGCCGGGCGACCAGCAGCAGTGAAAGGAAGATATAACCTGCCAGGAACCAGGTGCGGACTGAAAAGAAGGCGTCATAAGTTTGGATGATGACCAGCGCCAGCCCCGTGGGGAGGATCGCCTGCCAGGAATACCCGTGACGCGCCAGACTATAGCCAGCATAGACACTCATTGTCCAGAACAGGATAGCCATCAGGCAAATGAAGAACAGGTTATCAGAGACTGGTTTCTGGCGGAAGATATCGTCCAGGATGATCAACAGGCGGTTGCCGACGCTGACCATTCGCTCCGGCCAAAGCACCCCCCGTCCCAGGGTTAACCCGATCTGCCAGCCGATAGCAAACAGACCATAAACGAAGGCGAAAAGCCTGGCGACCGAGGGCGAGAAGCGGCTTTGACCCAGGGCTAGACCGGCGAGCGCCCCCAGGAAAGTTACGGTCTGCACCAGATTTAAGTGATCCGCCCATTCGGTAGCGTTCAAACGGGTGGCTGCCGTAAGTAGGGCGGCCAGGAGCAGCAAGGCAGCTGGCCAATCCCACCAGCGCTCGGAAATTTCTGGGTTTGTCTCAGTATACATAAGTCCAGTTTAACCCAAAATCAAAGCGGTGGCTAGGCAAAATTGTAAAAAACCCCCTCCGGCAGCGATTGAACCGGAGGGGGCTATGGATCCAGAAGGGTAGTCAATTACCCAAACCGGTGGAAGTCAGACACATCTCTCAGCCATTGGTCCCAACGTGAATCGGTTATATGCTGGCGCACCCGGCCGAACCATAGATCTGCATAACCCTGGAAATCCTCATCCAGTTTGGAGATGCCGGTTTGCGTGGTGCCCCACATGGATTCGTGGATCTCCGACATAGGCCACATCAGCTTGAGGCGGGCGAAATTCTTCGGCGTCACTTCGCCGAAGTACTCCTGCAAGAGACAACGCACCAGGTCGTCGTTCAAGCGATGGTGGTGGCAGAAGTTCCCCAGGTCGAAGAAGATGTCGCCCATGCCGGCGTACTCCCAATCGAGCAGGCGCAGCTCGCCGATCTCGCCCGGCACATCCTCATCCAGCCAGTTCAGGTTGAGCAGGTCGTCGTGGCAGGGAGTGGGGATATAGGGGTCCCTGAGCAAGGCTTCTTCGCACTCGTGCATTTTCTGCATGATCCAGTCGAAGTCGAAGGGGAACTTGCAGTTGTTGCGCTGGGAAACGCTAATCAGCCATTCCACCCGGCGGAAGACGTTAAACTCGCCCTTTAGGGGCGGACACTGCTTGTGGAAGAGGCGGATCTTGCGCACAACCCGGATGATGTTATC
>DATDRM010000305.1:0-12216 GCA_035291705.1 Anaerolineales bacterium | reverse complement strand
CCCCCATAGTAGATGGCGATCCGCCCGCTGGTCTGATCATAGAGCGTGGCACAAGGAAAAACAACGTTCGGCACGTCTCCCACACACTCGTAAAGGGTCTGCTTAAAATGAGTTAATGGCCTGTATAATTATTAAGCAAGATATTTCCACGCGGCCATGTTTGAAAATCTGCTGGTTACCAAACTTTATATCCCATCCCTGGTTGCCACGCATGTCGCCCGGCCACGGCTGTTCCAATTATTGGACGATGGGCTGCGTTTGGGCCGGCGGCTAACGCTCATCTCCACGCCGGCAGGCTACGGAAAGACAACTTTAATCGCCGAGTGGATCTATCGTCAGAAATTGCCTGCGGCATGGATCTCGCTCGACGAGGGGGATAATGATCCTGTCCGTTTTCTTTCTTATTTAATGGCTGCTATCCGGACTGTCAAACCAGAGGTTGGGGACCTGTCGCCAATTCATTTCCCTCGAGGGGATTTTTATGAGGGGGTTTTGGTTCCCCTGGTTAATGAGCTGGCGAAGGTGTCAGAACCTCTTGTGCTCGTGCTCGACGATTACCACACGATTCACGCCCAGTCCATTCACGATGCCCTGGCCTTCTTGATCGAAAACTTGCCTCCCAATGTCCATATCTTCATGGCTACCCGCGCCGACCCGCCCCTGCCTATTGCCCGCCTGCGCGCTCGCGGCCAGTTACTGGAGCTGCGCCTGAACGATTTACGCTTTACAGCCGAGGAGACCGCGACTTTTATTTACCAGGTAATGGGTTTATCCCTTTCACCCGAGGACATCATTGCCCTGGACAGCCGCACGGAGGGCTGGGCGGCCGGGCTGCAAATGGCGATGTTGGCCCTCCAGGCGGCGGATGCGGAACGGCAAAGCATCTCTGGATTTATCCGTTCTTTCACAGGCAGCAACCGTTATATTCTGGATTATTTGGTCGAGGAAGTATTGCAACGGCAGCCAGAAACCATCCAAACTTTCTTGCTCCAGACATCCATCCTGGATCGCATCTGTGGGCCATTATGCGAGGCAGTCACTCAGATTGAAGATTGGAGTTCAGAGAGTGGTCGACTGCTCTCTAACCTTCAATCTCCGATCGCAGGTGCACAAATCCTGCAATACCTCGATCAATCCAACTTATTCATCGTTCCACTCGACAACCGGCGGGAGTGGTTTCGTTACCACCGCCTTTTTGCAGACTTGCTCAGCCAGCGGTTGTTCCTTACGCAACCAGAGATCAGACCTGTCTTGCATCACCGCGCCAGCGTGTGGTATGAGCAACATCGATTCATGGACGAAGCGATCCAGCACGCTTTCGCGGCGGGGGATAGCCGGCGCGCTGCAGATTTGATCGAGACGGTTGCTGAAACTACGCTGATGCGTAGCGAGCTCGCGACCTTCATGGGTTGGGTCGAAGGATTGTCCGAGATAGAGCTGCGGGATCGACCTGACCTGATCGTCTATCAAGCCCTGGCGCATTTATGGAATGGCGCTCCCTTAGAAGTGATTGAGGCCGCCCTGGCGATCCCTGAGCGAGGCAAGTCCCTGGTTGGGAAGGAAGCTCCGCTACGCGCCTTTATCGCCCTAAACAAAGGCCAGCTCTCTCTGGCACAGGAATACTGCCGCCAGGCGCTTGAGCTCATTCCAGAGAGCGATTTACTCTTACGCGGCCTGGCAAACCTGATGCAAGCGATGTGTTATATGCTAGAGGGGGATGTAATAATTGGAGTCCAATTGTTGGAAAAAGCTGCCATCACTACCCGGAAAACGGGCAATCTGGTGGTTGCTGTTATTATTCTGTACCAGCTGGCTGAACTGCGTCACAGGGAGGGCAAATTGCGCCAGGCGCAGGCGCTTTACCGGCAAGCCCTTGAGCTGGCAAGCGATAATGAGGGTCGCTACCTGCCAATCGCCGGCAGGGCGCTGGTGGGATTAGGGGAGATAGCCCGGGAGTGGAACGATTTAGAAGCGGCCCAACGTTACGTTTTAGAGGGGAACGAACTCACTGAAAAATGGAGCCAGGTCGCTGCTTTCGATGGTTATCTGGCTCTGACCCAAATCAGGCAGTCTCAAGGGGATATGGATGGCGCAGGACAGGCTTTGAATACCCTTCGTAAGCTCGCCCGTCAGTTTGATATGACGGATGTTGATGACCTTGTCGTAGATATTATTGAAGCCCGGCTATGGATCGCTCGTGGAGAGCTGCTGGCAGCTCACCGGTGGGCCAGGCAGCGCGGATTGGAAGACATTCAACTCCCGAAATCAAAAACAAAAGACGATAATCTCATCAGCATGCGCTTGCGAAAATATGAAATCCTGGTGCTGGCCAGGCTATGGTTGGAGGAAGGGCGCAATGATGAGGCCCTCCAGATTCTGGATCAGCAACTGGCTCAACTCGATAAACTAGATCGCCCGGTGCTCATGATCGAAAGCGAGTTGCTCCGGGCAATGGCCTTCCAGGCGAAAAAAGAGACCGCCGAAGCCTTGCTTGCACTCGAACATGCTCTCTCCTTGGCTGAGCCAGAGGGATTCGTGCGTATCTTCCTCGATGAAGGGGAAAGGATATTGGTTTTGCTCAGATTGGCCCATTCAAAACTAAAGGAAAAAACCTTGGTGGCCTTTGCAGAGAAATTGCTGCTTGCCTTTGCAACCCAGGCTACAGCGACCCGACCAGTTCTCGCACCTCAAACAGCAGTCCTTTTTGAACCTCTCAGCGAACGAGAAAGGGAGGTGTTGCATCTCCTCCCCTCCAGCCTTTCAAGCCGAGAAATGGCAGATGAATTATATATCTCTGTCCATACGCTGCGCTCTCATCTAAAGAGCATTTACGAGAAATTGGGTGCTCACAGCCGCTATGAGGCAATTGCCCGAGCACAAGAATTGGACTTGTTATAAGTCGCATCGCTGATTAAGAATCCCCCGCTGTCAAGGTGGGGGATTTTCCTTTCATCGAACGAGATCACCAATTAATGGGGTAACAAATCACCCATGTCCTTGCTACACTCGAACTAGACAAGGAATGGAATAAACGAAGGGAGTTCACGTGAATACCTCACAAATAATGATTAAACCAGAGCCAACTTCAGAAGGTGCACATTATGAGGTTAAGATCCTGGGCGCGCTCGATCAGCAGTGGTCGATCTGGTTTAACGGTATGACGATCTCATCCCAAAGGAAAGATAGCGACACTCCCATAACCACCTTCACGGTGTGCGTTCCCGACCAGGCGAAACTGCGCGGTATCCTGAACAAGATTTGGGATTTGAACCTGACTTTAATTTCTGTTGTTAATATCGAGGAGAATGAAGGGGATTAGCATAAAAGGATAAAAACCATGGAACCTGTATATGTCCTATCTCTGGTTGATTCTCACGCCAATCTGGAAACTGCCGGCGGCAAGGGGGCGTCCCTCGCCCGGTTGGCCGCGCATGGTCTGCCGGTGCCGGATGGTTTTCATGTGACGACGGCTGCTTATAAACGTTTTGTGGCAGAGAATAACTTAGCCCCTGGAATCGATTCCGCGCTGAAGGCAGTCAATATAAGCCAACCCGCTACACTCGAAACTGCCTCGCAGGCGATACATGACCGGTTCGCTCAGGCAAACATCCCCGAGGAAGTTGCCGGAGCCATCGCCCGAGCATACGGGCGCCTGCCGGGTAACCAACCTGCCGTGGCCGTGCGCTCGTCGGCTACCGCCGAAGACCTGCCGGATCTATCTTTCGCCGGGCAACAGGAAACCTATCTCAACATCGATACGCCTGCCGAAGTGCTGGAGGCCGTCAAGCGCTGCTGGGCTTCCTTATGGACGGCGCGCGCCATTGGCTACCGGGAACGGAATAAGATCGATCACCAGGCGGTCAGCCTGGCAGTAGTGGTGCAGCTGCTTGTACCAGCCGAAGCCGCGGGCATTTTATTTACCATAAACCCTCTCAATGGCCGGCGCGACCAGGCGCTGATCAACGCTGCCTGGGGGCTGGGCGAGGCGGTCGTCGGGGGAGCAGTGAACCCAGACACCGTGGTAATGGATAACGCCAGCGGCCAGGTGATAGAGCGCCAAACCGCCGACAAGCGGGTGATGACCGTGAGAGTGGATGGCGCCACCCAAGAACAGCCGGTACCTCCCGAGCTGCGCCGCGCTCCTGTATTGGATGACAGCGCGGCTACCGAGTTGTTTCGCCTGGGGGTGCAGATCGAGCAAATCTATGCTATGCCGATGGACATCGAGTGGGCACTAGCGGACGGTAAATTTGCCATCCTGCAAGCGCGGCCGGTCACAGCCCTGCCGGAACCGGAAGAATCGATCACGATCGAATGGAAGCCACCCGACCCCAAAGGCCAGTACTTGCGGATGAGCGCAGTCGATCTGATGCCCGATCCGCTGAGTCCCTTATTCACTTCGATAGGGCTTCCTGCGCTAATTTCCGGCGTGAATAAATTGGGGAGGCGTCTAACCCGCTCTGAGCCGGTCCTGCCAAAGGACTATTTCACAACCATCAACAGTTACGCTTACGGGAATGCGACCTTAACACCGCGCGGTTGGTGGTGGGCCCTGACGGGCCTGCTTCCTGCTTACCCGCGCTTGCTGCGGGTAATGGTACCTTTCTGGCGGGACGAAGCGCGCCCGCAGTATCAGGCAGCGATTGCCCGGTGGCAGGATAAGCAGATCGATCGGTTACCGCCTGCCGCGCTCTGGCAAGAGGCCCAGGAAGTTCTCGATGCCGCCATGTACTATCTTGGCACGCTCTTGTTCGCTACCATGGGTGCATCGGCAGGTTCGGAAGGGCTGTTGACCAGGGTCTACGATAAAATGGTGAAACGCGAAGGCGACCCCCCTGCGACCACCTTGGTAATGGGCTACAACAGCATCCCCGTCCAGGCTGAAAAGTCGCTTTACGATCTGGCTATGTGGTGCGGCGAGCACACGGAGTTGACCGCTTACTTCCTGGCGACTCCTTCCGCACAGATCATGGATCAGTTGAGGGGGATGCAGCCGCCGGGTGGCATCAGTGAACATGATTGGCAGGCGTTGAGCGATCGATTTGAGGGGCACCTGAAGCGATTCGGCCACACCATCTACGAGCTCGACTTCGCCAAGCCGCTCCCATTGGATGATCCAACGCCGATGTTGGAGACGTGTAAGATGTACCTGCGCGGCGAAGGGTCTAACCCACACGAGCGCCAACACCTCAGCGAAGAGAAACGCAAGCAGACCACGCAGACCATGCTAGGACGCTTAAAGGGCCTGCGTCTATGGGCTTTTCGCAAAGCACTCAATTGGGGGCAGTCGATGGCTGAAGTGCGAGAAGACGCCCTGGCCGACATCGGCCTGGGATTTCCGCTGCTGCGCCAGATGCTGCGAGAATTAGGCCGCCGTTTTGTCGCAGCGGGTGCTATCCACCAACCCGAAGACATCTTTTGGCTGGTGCGGGAGGAGATAGAGACCGGCGTAGCCGAACTGGAACAAGGCCGGGGGCTTGATAATCTCACCGAGCGTGTGGAACAACGCAAAGCTTTCTGGCGAGCGGCCAAGCGCGCCACGCCGCCTCCGGTGTTACCACCGAAGGAAAGGATCATGGGGATCAAGGCTGAACTATTCACCGCTGTATCTGAGAGCAGCCAGACCGGTGATGTAATCAAGGGGGTTGCCACCAGCGCGGGCAAAGTGACTGCCCCGGCGTGTGTCCTGCATGGGCCGGAAGATTTCGACCTGATGAAACCCGGCGCAGTGTTGGTGGCTGGAACTACCACCCCCGCCTGGACGCCCCTCTTCGCCATGGCCTCCGCTATTGTGACAGATATCGGCGGGCCGCTCTCCCACGGCTCGATCGTCGCTCGTGAATACGGCATCCCAGCGGTGATGGGCACCGGCGTAGCGACCCGGCGCATTCGCAACGGGCAGTTGGTCACCGTGGATGGCAGCGCCGGCAATGTAACCCTGTTGAAAAACGACGCATGAAGCATGCTGAGTGGATGGCATTGGTTGGCAAGGCCTAACCGCTAAGCGCCTGGCAGATATGAGGAATATGCACGCACAAGTTCGAACTACAAGCGGGAAGAACCTGGCCATCCTGTCCTTCACCCTGGTCGTCGTCATGTTAGGGTTCGGGATGGTCATTCCTGTCTTCCCATTCTTCGTTGAGCGGTTAGGCGCGGGCGGCAGCGCGCTGGGCTTGCTCGTAGCCACCGGCGCGCTCACCGAGTTACTCTTCGGCCCGCTGTGGGGCAGCGTTTCCGACCGAACCGGCCGCAAGCCGATCCTGATGATCGGTATGCTGGGTTACGGCCTGTCGATGGTGCTTTTCGGGCTTTCGACGCAACTGTGGATGCTGTTCGCCTCGCGGGCCTTATCGGGGGTGCTATCATCAGCGACGCTGTCTACGGCAATGGCTTATATCGGTGACAGCACGTCGGAGAAGGCGCGCGGTGGGGGTATGGGCGCGTTAGGCGGCGCAGCCGGGCTGGGAATCATCCTCGGGCCGGGGCTGGGGGGCTGGTTGGCAGGTGGGTCTCTTTCGACGCCGTTCTTCTTCGCGGCTGGGATGGCGGTGGTCTCATTGCTATTGATCGTCCTGCTGCTCCCCGAGACGCTCCCGCCGGGGGCCAGAAGACCGGAAGGGAGAAGGATCAGCCTGGTGGACTTCAGCGAGCTGTGGCGGGCGCTCTTCAGCCCGATCGGCGGCCTGCTGCTCCTGGCCTGCCTGGGCACGATCGGAACGAGCAACTTCGAGTCCATCTTCGGGCTGTATGCGCTGGAGGCGCTCGGCTATGGCCCACAGCAAGTGGGGGCGGTGCTGACCGTGGTCGGCTTTGTGGCGGTAATCGGGCGGGGTGTGTTGACCGGCATGTTCACCAGGCGGTGGGGAGAGGTGACGGTGATCAAGGGCGCCCTGTTAGCCGGTGCAGTGACGTTCCTGCTCCTGCTGCTGGCGAAAAGCTACGCGACCGTACTGCTCACCACGGGTTTGTTCATTCTGATTACGGCCTTCTTCCGCCCGGCGGTGCACTCGTTAACGTCGCAGCGCGCCACAGTTGGCCAGGGGGCTGCCATGGGTCTGAGCAACTCTTTTGTGAGCCTGGGGCGGGTGATCGGGCCGATTTGGGCCGGGGTGGTCTTCGACCTCAATTTGAGTTTCCCTTATATCAGCGGGGCTGTGATCCTGTTTATTGTTTTCCTGTTGAGCCTGGTATGGATGCCGAAAAACAGGATCAAGGTTACTCCTGTGACAAACGAGTAACCATCGCAGGGCTAACGCCATTGCGTGCTGGTTTGAACGGGTCTTGGGGAAAACACACAGCCCTGGTTTAGAAAAATAATCCCCCTGGTTATATACTGAATTACCCGGATGCCTGATGCACTCAGGTGGTATATACCGTAAGATGTTTTATGCTGAAGTATCCAGGGCGAGAACTGTCACGAGAATTCATGACCTTCCCAGGCATCATCTTAACGGGAAAACAATTCGCCCACGTCCTTGCTACACTGTTATCAGGAAAGGAATGGAGTAAACGAAAGGAGTTGACATGAATACCTCGCAAATCTGGATTGCCATATCTATCGTAGTTTTAGCCGTTGTCGCCCTGGTTGTTTTTTTCGTAAGTAAGAATCGAAAAGAAAACAGACTCACCTCACTCGCTGGCCTTGCTTTTGGATTCGTCCTGGCAGGGATCCTTTTTGGCGATGACCGGTTAATTGGCTATGGTTTAATGGGGGTTGGGGTGATTCTGGCGGTTATTGATATGTTTAGAAGATTAAAGAGTCAGCAAATCGATTAAAGCAGAGCCAACCTTGAAAGGTGCACGTTATGAGATCAGGATCCAGGGGATGCTCGATCAGCAATGTTTGAACCTGACTTTAATTTCTGTTGTTAATCTTGAGGAGACTTGAAGGGAATAATGCCAAAGGATAGAAACCATGGAATCTGTATATGTCCTGACTCTGGTTGATTCGCGTGCTAATCTCGAAACCGTTGGCGGCAAGGGGGCTTCCCTTGCCCGGCTGGCTATAAACGAGCTACCGGTGCCAGATGGATTCCATGTAACCACGGCTGCCTATAAGCGGTTCGTAGCCGAGAACAACTTAGATCCCGGTATTGAAGCTGCTCTGAAGACCGTGGACCTGAACCAGCCTGTTACGTTTGAGGCTGCCTCACGAACGATCCAGGGCTTGTTCACCCGGGCGACCATCCCAGCCGATGTCGCTGGAGAGGTTGCCCAGGCTTACGGGCATTTGCCGGGGGATCGGCCCGCGGTAGCTGTACGCTCGTCGGCTACTGCTGAAGACCTACCCGACCTGTCCTTCGCCGGGCAGCAAGAGACTTTCCTGAACATTGCCGGGGCTTCCGAAGTCGTCGAGGCGGTCAGGCGCTGCTGGGCCTCCCTGTGGACGCCTCGAGCGATAAGCTACAGGCAGCAGAACAATATCGATCATAAGGCAGTCAGCCTGGCGGTGGTGGTGCAGCTGCTGGTGGAGGCTGATGCCGCTGGTATTCTGTTTACAGCCAATCCGCTGAATGGGAGGCGCGACCAGGCCTTAATCAACGCCGCCTGGGGCTTGGGCGAGGCGGTGGTGGGTGGACTGGTGACTCCCGACATGCTTGTCGTGGATAAGGAAATGAACCGCGTACTCAGTCGCGAGACGGCTGACAGGCAGGTGATGACCGTGCTTCTTGGGGGCGGTACGGAAGAACAGCCTGTACCGGAGAAAAAGCGGTGCGCATCGGTGCTCTCCGATCGAGAAACCGGCGAGCTTTTGCAGCTGGGAATGCAGATTGAGAACCTGTACGGCTATCCTATGGATATCGAATGGGCGCGGGCGGTAAACAAATTTGCAATCCTCCAGGCCCGTCCGATCACGGCCTTGCCTGAAGCGGAACCGCCTGAGCCAAGGGAGTGGAAATTGCCCAAAGGTTGTTACGTTGCCATGCGCAACAACATCGTTGAGTTGATGGCAGACCCATTGTCACCGCTGTTTGCCACGCTGGGGCGCTCGGCCATCAACGCAACCCTGCAGCGCTTGTTGGACGAATCGCTTGGCATGCGCGGCATCATGCCGGAAGAGGTCATCATTACCATCAACGGCTATGCCTACTACAATGGCTCACTTTCAGCCCGGAACCTGGCGCGTATTCTATTCGACTCGGGCAAGATCATGAAGAAGATGTTCACCGGCGCGGTGGAGCGCTGGACGGACATGGGGAGACCGCGCTATATCCAAATCACGGAAGACTGGCAAGCAAGGCCCTGGCGTGAGTATAAATCTGCCGATCTCCTGAACGGGGTAAGCGAGCTTTTTGAAGCAGCTCTGGATGCGTATGGCGCCCTGATCTCAGGCGTGATCCCCGCGGCCTGGATCAGCGAAGCATTGTTTACCATCGCCTATAAACTGCTTATCAAGCGGCGTGGCGATCTTCCTGCCCCCGCTTACCTGATGGGATTCGAGAGCATCCCCATTCGATCAGAAAAATCCTTGTTCGACCTGGCCCAATGGACGCGTACAATCCCCGCTTTGGGCACTTACTTACAGAAGACACCCACCTCACAACTGGTTGACCGCCTGAAAAATGACCAGTTGCCGCCTGAGGGAATCGCAAATGAATGGAAAGCCTGGCAGGATCGCTTCCAGGATCACTTGCGCCAATACGGATTCACCATCTATAACCTGGATTTTGCTAATCCAGTGCCAGCGGATGACCCCGCTCCGGTGTTGGAGACGTTCAAATTATTCCTGAGCGGCCAGGGGACCAATCCGTATACCCGCCAGCAAGCATTTCGCGAACGACGCGACCAGGCAGTCCAGGCGATGTCGCTGCGCCTCAAGGGCCTGCGCCTGAGGTTGTTCAATAAAGTCCTGGCCCCTGCCCAGCGATATGCTCCGCTGCGGGAAGAAGCACTGGCCGAGATTGGCCTGGCATATCCCTTGCTGCGTCAGATGCTGGGCGAGTTAGGCCAGCGCCTCTCCCGAGGTGGCGTGATAAGCGATCCTGAGGATATTTTCTGGCTGACCCAGGAAGAGGTGGAACATGCCGCGGCCGGGATAGATGCCGGCCAGGCAGTCGATTCTCTGGCAGCCACTATACCAGCGCGAAAGGCAGCCAATCGCGCGGCAATGAAGGTCTCCCCACCTACAGCGCTGCCCCAGCTGAAGCTCTTTGGTCGCGACCTGAGGGGACTCAAATCCAGGCGCGGCCGGGCTGGCGCTGGAGAGGTGATCAAAGGCGTTGCCTGTAGCCCTGGCTCGGTTACAGCCACTGCGCGGGTGATGCATGGCACGGGAGATTTCGGCCAAATGCGACCCGGAGATGTGCTGGTTGCATCTATCACCACCCCTGCCTGGACGCCGCTCTTTGCGATGGCGTCAGCGATCGTGACAGATGTGGGCGGGCCGCTCAGCCATGGTTCGATCGTAGCGCGAGAGTATGGCATCCCGGCAGTGCTGGGAACCGGTGTGGCCACCCGGCGCATTCAAAACGGGCAGCTGGTCACCGTAGATGGTACGAAAGGTAAGATTACCCTTCAATGAACCTGGGTAGACCCAATTCCAGAATCGGTGAGCATTTGTCCATCTCTGTGGATTCAATCAAAAAGGAAAAGGATCAAATGAAATCCAACCCAAGGTTTCTCTGGCGATCGGTGATTGTCTTGTTGCTGGTGGGGCTGTGCCTGTCAGCCTGCCAGGGTGCCGAACCTGCCGCTTCGGGAGGCGATCAACAAAGTCAACTCCCGCCCGGTGAGGGTGGGGGGCTGCCCAACCCGGCCTCTGTCTACTGCCAGGAAAAAGGCTATACGCTCGAAATTCGCACGGCAGAAGACGGCGGCCAAATGGGTGTGTGTATCTTCCCCGATGGCAGTGAGTGCGATGAATGGGCATTTTACCTGGGCGAGTGCAGCCCGGCAGGGAGCACGCCAACCGTCGCTC
The DNA here is from genome assembly GCA_035291705.1 of Anaerolineales bacterium. Taxonomy (GTDB): domain Bacteria; phylum Chloroflexota; class Anaerolineae; order Anaerolineales; family UBA4823; genus DATDRM01. Next base: position 1,298 of record DATDRM010000305.1, on the reverse strand, counting down.
TCACCCCCTATTCCACCACTGAGCCGACCCCGCCACAGGCCCTTGATTACGCAGGATGGGGCGAATACGCCAATGACCTGTATGGATTCTCCTTCCGCTACCCGCCAGAGTGGGCGCTGGAAGAAGTTCAAGAAGCTGACAACACCATGAGTGGTCACCTGATCAGGCTCGAAACCAATATGCGAGAAGCTAAGGCAATCGAAATGCTGATCGGTTTCAAGAGGGTTGGAGAAGACCAGCTGATCTGGCCCACTGGGGTGGGAGAAGGTGAGTTTGTTCCCAGGGATGCTGTCCTCTTCATCGGGGAAGAGCTAAAGCGGAATGTGCTGGTCTGCCAGGACCATGATATGAATGTTTTCTATCAACAGGAGGGTGGGATCCGGCGCGGCGATCTCGAATTCTCACTGATTTTGGGTTATATCGGAAGCTGCTTGGATCAATTTTCGATCCCGGATGAAATCCAGGCTTTGGCTGACAAGGTCGTTATCTCCTTCGAGTTGAACGAGTGAAAATAGGAAAAAAATGAACGAAAAAACGAAAATCACACTGACTCCTGAGCAGGAAACACTGCTTATCCCGCTCTACACGAAGGCGCAGCCGGGTAACCCTCTGTTTTTCGATCCTAAAGCCCAAGACATCCTCAGCCAGGTGGATTACGATTTCACCCGGCTGCGTGTGCCCTACAAGACGGTCATACTGGTTTGCCAACGGGCGAAGAAGCTGGATGCCGTTACGCGCGACTTCCTGGCTGGGCACCCCAGTGGGAGTGTACTGCACCTGGGCTGCGGATTGGACGGCCGTTTTTGGCGGGTGGATGATGGCAAGGTCGAATGGTATGACCTGGACATGCCGCCTGTAATCGAGCTCCGCCAGCGATTTTACCCGGCGAGTGAACAACGCTACCACATGATCGCATCATCGGTAACTGACCTGGAATGGGTGAAGTTGGTCATAGCAGCCGGCCGGCCGGTACTGGTAGTTGCGGAGGGGTTATTGATGTACCTGGGTGAGGCGGATGTCAGGCGCTTACTGCTCCGCCTGCAGGAGGCTTTCCTGGGCTGCCGGCTCGTCGCCGATGTTTTCAGCCGCATGACGGCCCGTTCGGCGACCCGACACCCTGCGCTAAAGCAGACAGGAGCGAGCATTGGATGGGGCATTGATGACCCCCGCGAGATCGAGGCCTGGTCACCAGGCACCCACCTATTAGAGGAGTGGTTCTTCACCCAGGATCCCGACCTGGACCGTCTCAGCCTGGGTTACCGCCTTGCCTATAAGCTGGCCGGGGCTTTTAAGATGGT
>DATDRM010000304.1:0-10991 GCA_035291705.1 Anaerolineales bacterium | reverse complement strand
TACCAGAACGTGGACGTGCGCGAAATGGCCACCGCCAGCGATGTGCCGGTTGAAACCTTGCGTCGTCTGGCGGGTGCATTTGCCGACGCCGATCGAGCGGTGGCTATCCCAGGTGGATATCTGGCTGGGCAGCGGAACGGTTTTTCCAGCATGCTGGCTGTGCAGGCGTTGAATCTGGTGGTTGCGCAGGTCGGCCGTGAGGGTGGCGTTTTCCTTTCAAACCCAGGTCCAACTGCGGCGTTGCGGCAGAATCTACCAGTTAATACCTTCGACGAAGTGATCGATCTAATCGTACGAATGAAAGCTGGCGAGATCGACCTGCTGCTCGTTCACGGCGCGAACCCGATGTACGAGCTTCCGGCAGCGGCTGGTTTCGCCGAGGCCATCACCCGTGTGCCGTTTGTCGTCTCCTTCAGCCCGTTTGTGGATGAAACAGCCGTGTGGGCAGACCTGATTTTGCCCGACCACACCTATCTAGAATCCTGGGGTTACCAGGTGCCCTCACCAGGCGCGGACCGACCGGTCGTCAGCAGCCAGCAGCCGGTTGTGCGTCCGCTGTACGATACGCTCGCCGCCGCCGACGTATTGCTCGGGTTGGCTGCTCGATTTGGAGGCAAGCCTGCCGAGGCGCTTCCCTGGGAGGATGAAGCCTCTTATCTGGAAGAGACAGTCGGCGAGCTGCACGGCTCCAGCCTCGGCGCTTATGACGCCCGAACTCCATCCGGCTTCTGGGCGCTTTGGCGGCAGTATGGAGGCTGGTGGTCCGAAAAGAAGATCCGCCGCGAGCCCGAACTGACGGAAGTGGTACAGAAACCCTTGCCTATATCCGATCCACAATTCGAAGGTGACCCGGAAGACTACCCATTCCACCTATATCCCTATTCTTCGATCATACTTTCTGACGGGCGTGGCGCTAATCTACCTTGGCTACAAGAAGCGCCCGACCCAATGACGACCGTGCAGTGGGGGATGTGGGTGGAATTAAATCCCAAAACTGCCAGCGCGCTGGGTGTAAGCGATAACGACATTGTGCAGGTGGAATCTCCGCACGGTATGCTGGAAGCGCCAGTCGTCATCTACCCGGGCATTCGGCCAGATGTGGTCGCCATCCCGGTAGGGCAAGGACACCAGGACTACGGTCGCTTTGCCCAGGCGGTAAGCGGCAGCAACCCGTTGGTGCTGGTGGCTCCGGTCACTGACCCGAGCACGGGTGCATTGGCCTGGGGAGCCACACGCGTGCGGCTGAAGCCGACCGGAAGGAAACAAATCTTGGCGAGATTGGAGAGCCTGGATGGCAACGGACGCGAATCTCTCGGTTGAAAATGATCGCAGGTGGGTGCTGGTGGTGGATTTGGATCGCTGCACCGGCTGCCAGGCATGCGTGGTCGCCTGCCACGCCGAGAACAATATACCGGTAGTCGGCGAGAAGCAAGCAGCTTACGGCCGCTGGATGCACTGGATCATCATCCAACGGTACTGGGAGGGTGAATATCCGAATGTGAAGGCGCGCTTTATGCCAGTAATGTGCCAGCAGTGCACCGAGGCCCCCTGCGAGCCGGTCTGCCCGGTATTTGCAACTTACCACAACGCGGAGGGCTTGAACGCGCAGATCTACAACCGCTGCATCGGCACGCGCTTCTGCGGTAGCGCCTGCCCTTACAAAGTCCGTACCTATAACTGGTTCCGGCCAGAATTCCCAGAACCGTTGATCGAGCAGCTCAACCCGGATGTGACCGTCCGGACGCGCGGCATCATGGAGAAGTGCACCTTTTGCATACAGCGCATTCGGCGTGCAGAAATCGATTCGCAGGCTGAGGGGCGTATACTCGCCGACGGCGAGATACAGCCTGCCTGCGTACAGACCTGTCCCACGAGTGCGCTGGTTTTTGGCGATTTGGGCGATCCGGACAGCCGCGCCAGCCAACTGGCACGCAGCCACCGCTCCTTCCGCCTCTTGCCCGAATTGGGCACCGATCCGGGTGTAATCTATCTCAAAGGAGGTGAGACGAATGTCTGAGCCTGAGGATATGGCGCAGGAGATACGGCAAACGACGCCTTACGACGAGCGTTTGCTGCTGGCCCAGCGCACCGACTCGGAGATCAACCAGGCCGTGCTCCAACCGATGCTCCAGACCGGGAAGGGATTCTGGGTGCTAGTGACAGGCCTAAGCCTGATTGTAGCCTGGGGGGTATATGCATGGAGTTACCTCATCTATTGGGGTATTGGCGTCACCGGAAAAAACCGGCCAGTCTACTGGACGCTTTTCATCACAACATTTGTTTTCTGGGTGGGCATCAGCCATGCTGGAACGATGATCTCGGCTGTGCTGCGACTGCTCAAGGCCGACTGGCGTCGGCCGATCACACGCGGTGCCGAAGCTATGACTGCTTTCGCGCTGATGATGGCTGGTCTGTACCCCCTTATTCACCTGGGTCGGGTCTGGAAGTTTTATTGGATGGTCCCCTACCCCAATAATCGCCTCATGTGGCCCAATTTCCAATCGCCGTTGATGTGGGATATGGTCGCCATCTTTACCTACCTGATCGGCTCATCCCTTTACCTGTACTTGGCGCTCATCCCAGACATGGCCATGGCGCGCGACCACACCGGCAGCTGGCGCTTCAAACTTTATCGGGTATTGGCGTTAGGCTGGCGCGGCACCGAGGGAGAGTGGCACAAACTCCACCGTGCCCTGGGCATCTTCTCGGTTGCCATCATCCCGATCTTTCTCTCGGTCCACTCGATTGTATCCTGGGATTTCGCAGTGACCATCCAGCCGCGCTGGCACAGTACCATCTTTGCGCCCTATTTCGTCATCGGGGCGGTCTATTCTGGCCTCTCGGCACTGGCTAGCATCCTGGTGGTCGTGCGACGCGGCATGCGTTTACAGGAGTTCCTGCGAGCCGAACACTTCGACTCTCTGGGCAAATTGGTGATGGTCGCTGGTATGGCCTGGGTCTATTTCTGGTTTGCCGGGTTTATCGTCGAGTGGTATGGCAACGAACCGGTTGTGCGCGAACTGATCCGGGAAGAGGTCTCTGGCCACCTGGCGCCATTCTTCTACTTGCAGATGAGCGCCAACCTGATTCCGATTGCGCTTTTGGTCTTCAAACGTGTGCGTACCACGCCGGCGTTGTTGCTGGCAACCACGCTGCTGGTCAATGTAGGCATGTTTACCGAGCGTGCCCTGATCGTCATCGGCAGCCTGCAGCGCAACGATCTGCCTTTCAATTGGGGCAACTACCGCCCGACATGGGTGGAGATCAGCATCGTCGCCATGACCTTTGCCGGCTTTGCGTTGTTGTATACATTGTTTTCCCGCATCATCCCGTTTGTTCCGGTATGGGAGATTAAGGAGGGCCGCTTGCGTTACACCATGAGGCGGATTGGGCGCTTGCTGGTGCCGACGGCGGCGGAAATAGACTGACAATTCGCTGGTCGCGATCCTAGGATATCTGACTACTAAGTACAAACGGCTGAAAACGGATGACAGACTCAATGACTCTGATGGCCCTCTTTCACGAGAGCGCCGATACGGCTGAGGTAATTGACGAATTGCACAACCTGGGCATTGCGGATAACAAGATTGTGGTTATCACGGGTTTGCCTTACCCTGAGGGCGCCCTCGGGCGGCATCGAGAGTGGCTGACCCTGCCCTATATTGTGCTGGCGGGGGCTGCAGCGGGATTGGGAATTGGACTGTTCTTAGCAGTGATCACTCCGCACCTCTATCGCCTGGATGTGGGGGGGCATCCTCCTGTGGGTTTCCCGCCGGCCGCGGTGATTATCTTCATTTTCACCATGATGGCCACCATCGTCTCAACGTTTTTAGGAGTGTTGTGGGAGATGAACTTTCCGCGTTTCGGGCCAGCGCCCTACCACAAACTCGTTACAGACGGTCACCTGGCAGTAATCCTGGATATCCCAACGCGATTGGAAGGCCAGGTGAGGCAGATGCTGGAAACCCATCATGCGCACCATGTCGGCGAGCCCGAACGGATGACCCTATGACATCTCGCCACCGCCGCGGTCTGGTAATTATCGGATTGGTCCTGACGCCGTTCATCATCGGTTTGCTGCTCACGTACGAGATCATCAAGATTCCGTTCCCGACGAACATGAGCGAACAGCCCTCCACAGGTTACCAGGATGCGCCCCGTAAATTGCCCCCTGAAGGAGCAGTGCCGGTTCAGGGACTCTCCGTTATCCCCGAAGAGTTTCCCGTGAACCCTGTGCCGGCCGACGAAATTTCGCTCCAGCGTGGAGCCGTCCTTTATGGAATCCACTGCCAGGTCTGTCATGGCACCCAAGGACACGGCGACGGGCCGTTAGTCAGCTACTTCGACCGTACACCACAGAACCTCACCGCTGAGCAGATCACAGGCGAGTTCGATGGCTCGGTCTACCTTACCATCGTGCAGGGTTTCGGCCAGATGCCCTCGCTGGCTGAAAATCTGACGCCGCGCGAGCGCTGGGATGTCATCAACTATGTGCGAACCTTGCCACCCCGATAAGAGGTATGGAATGAGATACCGAATGCATCTTTTGCTCCTTGTCATCTTTACCCTGCTGCTGGTAGCCTGCGCCGGCCCTCGCAGCCTGCCGGTTGGTCCTACGCCCATCCCTACGCTCGTCCCGGTGACTGCACCTACCAACCTCCCCGGCGTTGACGCCACGCCGTCTTTCAGCATCCTGAGTTATCCAGCACGCCCCCCCTCGTCGGCTCTCGGTCAGCAGCTCTACCAGTCTCAATGCGCACAATGCCACGGCGAAGACGGTAAAGGCGTCGTGCCTGGGGCACGCAATTTTAATGACCTGGATTACATGCGTGGTGAAACCCCAGCCTCATTTTACGCCGCTGTTACCGAAGGGCGCGGCGAAATGCCATCCTTCCTGGATACGTTGACCTCAGACGAACGTTGGGATGTAGTGTTCTATATGTGGCGCTTTTCCACCAGCGCCGACACCCTCGCGCTTGGCAAGGGTCTCTACGAGGCAAATTGCGCAGCCTGCCACGGGGATGATGGCGTGGGCAAAGTATTGGGTGCGGCTGATTTCACCGACCTGCGGTTGGTGGATGACCGTGCACCTCGAGATTTCTACCTGACTGTCACACAGGGAAAAGGTTCCATGCCAGCCTGGCAGGGACGTCTGTCGCAAGACGAACGGTGGGCGGTAATTGACTACCTGCGCACGTTCTCATACGATGCGGCCCTACCCGGAGAGACTGCCGCAGAGCCTCAGGTGCAGCCCACCGTCACTGAGGTTGCCTGCTCATCCACCTACCTTTCTCAATCCAACCAATTCGCATGGGACGATACGACCGCGATCGCTGCAGGGAATACGATCTACAGCCAATCCTGCGCTGCGTGTCACAGCGTGGACGGATCGGGCGCCCTGCCAGGGGCTCCTGACTTCACGACCGCTGAGTTTCAGGACGAATTACGCTCCAATAGCGGAGAATTCCTATGCATAATGGCCGAGGGTCGGGCGGCTATGCCCGGTTGGAAAGAAACGCTTTCGGTTGAGCAAATATGGGAGGTATTGACTTATGTAGGCACGTTCGGCAAGTAGCGCCTGAGGCAATTCTATTTACTATCCTCAATTCTAGCCATCTGCCACTTTACCAACAGAATAATTAATCGGCAAGACCAAACCGGGTAAATTCGTTTTTGCGACAAAACTAATTGCCAGGAAAAACCACATAATGGCCTTGCGTTTCTATACTGTGGTCTGGATCAATTCTCGGGAGCGCCAGCTGCGATCCAGTCCAAAATGACCTGGATCTCTGCGTCTGACATCTTGCCCGCTGGCGGCATGATCGTGCCTTCCGTTTGGGTCCCGAGGATCTTTCGCGCCAGGAGACTGCTTTCTACGTCTCCGGGGACAACGACCGGGGCGTGATTGCCGCTGTTCATCACCGCCTGGTAACTCGTGGCGTCCCACCCCCCCAGGGAGCCGTGACATAGGGTGCATTGATCCTTGAAGATTGGCAGAACATCCGTGGTGAAAGAAATAACACCTTCGGTTGGTTTCGGCTGTGCCTCCACCTGCTCCAATTGGCGGATGAAAACAACCAGTTGCTGGATCTGCCCAGCTGTCAGGATCTCACCCCAACCGATCATGCCGGAAGCTTCGTGTCCCTGGTTGATTGTTTCGAAGATATCCTGGTCGGTGTTCTCTTTCTGGAACTGTGCTTCGCGCAGGGAAGGCCCGACTAAGCCTTCGCCATTCGGACCATGGCATTGGGCGCAAACCTCAGCATAGATATCCGCGCCGCTGAGAGCCTCCGAGCCAGCTCTGATCTCTGGGGGGAGCTCCACGGGCGGATTTTGCTCCCATGACCGCAAGTAGGCCACAATGGAATCGATCTCATCGTCGTCCAGGGGACCGCCGCTGGCAGTTCCAAAGGGCGACATCCCGAAGTTGGGCTGGCCTTGGGCGATGATCGCCCGTAAGGTGGAGTCATCGCGTGTTTTCAAATATTCGGCTGTGCTAATTGGGGCAATGACGTCATCTGGACGGGTGGGATTAGGTCCGCCTTCGCCGAAGTCGCCATGACAGGTCGCGCAGTTCTGCGAGAAAAGGTTTTGGCCGACTTCCAATGATGTGCCTTTGGCTGCATTCAGCGTGTAGCTCACCAGTGCGTCCAGTTGTTCTGCTGTTAGGACATTCCCCCAGACAGGCATCGTTTGGTGCGCGCCTCCACTGGCGATGGATTGGCGCGCTTGTGCAAAATCCGCGACAACCGGGACACGTTCACCGTGACAGCTCGAACAGTACTGAGTAAATAACTCTTGACCGCCGGGCACACTAGCTGGGTCAACTACATACTGGGCTAATTGATCCAACTCCACATCGCTCAACTTTTCTCGCCACGGTGGCATTTCCAGGTGTAACCCACCCTGTCCGATGAGAGTGCGTAATTCAGTCTCTTCTCCGGAAAAGGTCGGAGAGCGACCGTGACAAGAAGCGCAATTTGTGGCGAACAATCGTTGCCCATCCGGTGCGACCAGGAAATTCAGCAGCGCCGTGCGCTCCTCCGGACTCAAGACCTCCGTCCATTGGGCTACTTCGACATCTGAATGGGCCGGGTAATTCGGCCCTTGTTCCAGGGCGCTTTTCAGTTCGAGCGGATTGCCCGCCACAAGTTCAGTCGCCTCGTGACAGGCGTTGCAATTCTCAGTGAAGAGCTGGCTGCCACTCGGAGAAAGGATAAACCCAGCCAGGGCGTCGATCTGGTCGGTGGTTAAATCGGCGCTCCAGGCCGGCATCCCTTCATGTTTGCCCTGGGCTATCACTGTGTGCAGATTGGTGTCTGGCGGGACATCGATGGATGGGCCATGACACCCAGCGCAATTCTTCGTGTACAGGGCCGCCGTCTGGTCTCCCTCCCCAGCTTCGGTGGGCGGAGGCGCCTCGCGCAGTGATTGAACAGACAGGAAAGCCACACCAAGGATCATCAATATGGTGATCCCAGTGACCACTGGTCTGCCCAGGAAGTGCCGGCGTGGAGACCGGTCTAAGAAAGGCAGTATAATCAGCAGTACTACCACCAATGTAGGAAGAACGAAAACCCCAACTACCTCCAATTTGCCTGGAAAATACTTTAACAGTTGGAATAAGAAGAGGAAGTACCACTCAGGGCGGGGGGTATAGAAGGTATCGGCAGGGTCTGCCCGCGCTTCCAATGGAGTCCCCAGGAAGTAAGCCAGTGCCACCAGGATGAGGAACACCAAGAGCGAGATCACCGCATCCTTAAATAATATATTCGGGAAGAAAGGCAGGCCTTTCTCCTTGGCTTTTTGGTACTGTTCCAGGTAATCCTGTTTTTCCTTCTCTTTCATCACCTACTCCTCACTTTTAGGGACAGCGCTGATGCCGATGCGGATTACCAGGTACATATGGACGATAATCAGGAGTAATAAAGCAGCTGGCAGCACCCACACATGAACACCGAAGAAACGCGCCAGGGTGATGGCGGTCAGTTCTTCGCCCCCCCGCATGATGCGTAAGATCCCCTCTCCTACGACCGGGGCAACACCGGCGATGCGCGTACCCACGGTTGTCGCCCAATAAGCCTTTTGATCCCAGGGCAAGAGGTAGCCGGTAAAACCAAAAGCTGTCACAACTAACAGCAGGAATACCCCAGTAAACCAGGTCACCTCCCGTGGGTATTTGTAGGCCCCATATAGGATCACCCGTACCATGTGAAGCCCGGTTAGGGCCACCATTGCGCTTGCTCCCCAGTGATGTAGACCGCGGATCAGCCAGCCCGCCGGAACCTGCGTGGTAATATATTGCACGCTGTCATATGCATGATCTGGTGTGGGAACGTAGTAAATTGTCAGCAAGATCCCGGTTACGATTTGGAGCAGTGCCACGAAGAGGGTGGCGCTCCCCAGCGTGTACAACCAGTTGACCTTGGGAATCTTCCGTAAAAAGATAGCCTCCCACACTCGACGCCACCCCAGGCGTTCGTCAAGCCAATTTCCCAATTGTGCACCCATCTCAGCCTCCCAAGATATATAACTGATCGTCCTCGACTTTGACTTCGTAACGGTCAAGCGGCCGCGGCGGGGGCCCGGAGACGACCGCCCCTTGCTTATCAAAAACCCCATTGTGACAAGGTGAGAGGAATTGCTGGCGATCGTTAAGCCAACGCACGCGGCAGCCGAGGTGGGTGCAGATATTCGACATGGCTATAAAGTCACGCCCATTTTCCGTCAAGACGAAAGCAGCAATTTCCTCCTCGCTGGTGATCCATCCGGTTTTGCGCTCCACTTTGGCCTTGAATAGAGTGGGGGTTCCAATCTCCACTTTGGAAGTAGAACTAAGGCGGATCCAGTTTTGGGATTTATTTCCTTGGAGTGCAGGGCCAAGGACATAAGCAACAGCTGGGATTGCCAGCCCGAGACTGATTAGTCCACCAATCGCCCAGGTGGCAATCCCTAAGAAATCGCGTCTGTTGACCGGCTTATCTTCAATCATCTCTCTTCTCCTATTTCTCCAACGCGCCAGCGTTGATCCATAGGATGACTAGCTCCAACTCATCCGGAGTCAACTGGCCGAAGTGAGGCTGATCGCCCTTCTGTTTTTGGACCAGCAGGCTGCCCTCGGGATCTCCTGGGACAAGCGCTGTTCCACTCGACCCGCCAGTGATCACGCCTGCGTAAGTGGTCAGATTTAATCCCTGGAGGCTGCCAGTTGGGCCGTGACACGCACCACAGCGCGCCTGGAACAGAGGCCCGATCGTCGCCTGGTAGTTGAGGGCGCCCGCAGTAGGAATGGCGGCGGGGGTGGGCGTCGGGGGTAGCTGGGCGAGCAAAATCTCACGCAGACCGGGCGCATCAAAGCCAGCGTATTGCCATACGCTGCCATGGCAGGCGCTATTCGAACAGAACGAAGTGTTGTCTGTTCCCCCCGCGTTTTCGGTGGTATGGCAATTTGTACAAGTCTGGTCGATGGCAGAATTATGCAGACCGATCCAGTTAGCATTTTTATGGGATGCTGGTTCTGGCCCCCGGCTGATCTCGATATCCGAGACAAAATCCGATGGGCCAGCGACCACGGGTATGGAATGACACAGGTTGCACTCCAGGCGGATGGCTTCTTGATCGGCGTTCAAATGTTTGCCGTCGTGACAGCGAAAACAACCCGGTGAATTCTTGTGACCGATATTATTGGGGTGGGTATTCCAATCAGATTTCTGATGCGGGAATACGCTTTGGCGATATATATCTTGCAAGGCTTTGATTGCCGTCCCTACTTCTTCGCCGTTCGCAGCATAGAAATCAGGATAATAAGTCTGGTAAAAGCTGTCTAGACCGGCAATTCGGTTGAGTCCCATTTCGGTGGATTCATATGGTGCACCGTACACCTCAACCGCGATCCTGCGAATCTCGGGGATGCGGGATGAGATTACCCCGCGTGCGATCAGGTCGTTGACAGTATCCCCTGGAGCCCTGACGAGATGGGTGATGCGGTTGTGGCAGGTAATGCAGTCCATTTCTTTCAAGTCGGCGGAGTTGATCGTGGCGGGATCGATCCCTGACTCAACGTCGAAATATTCGGTAACCGTGCCGTCATTTTCGACCACGCGTACATAGGGGATTTCCTGTTGCTCTGGGTCGAGGGAGAGGAAGGTGATTTTATTCTCAATATGCCAGTGAATGCCGCGGCCGAGGCCCTGGCGCTGGCTGCCCCCACCCGTTTTGAGCACCAGATAGGTTGAGAGGGGTGTATTGGCTTTATCCGGGGTATATTGTTTCACCTCACGCAGACTATCATCCGAGAACTTTTCGGGGAAATGACAGCGCTCACAGGTCTCCCGAGCCGGGCGCAGTTCGCCAGCCCGGATAGGATATTCATAGGATTGGAGAGCCGTAGCGATGACATGCCGGATATCGCCGGCTTTACGCGAGATGCGTGTGGCAATGAAACCACGACCGATATGGCAGTCAACGCAGTCCACCCGGGCGTGGGGAGAGACCAAATAGGCTGAGTATTCGGGCGGCATAGTATGGCAGCTGGAGCCACAGAATTGGGGCGAGTTGGTGTACTCCCAGGCATATGCCCCTGCGATTAACAACACCAGCGTAAGCACGCCCAATACCGCATACGGTAAGACCCGCACCCAGCGGGGGGAGCCAGCCGGGGGAAAGAAAAATAGTTTTATTCGAGAGATAATCCGTTTCATGCTTCCCGTTTTCTAATAGAATCTAAGGTGCTAGTCGAATGTGTAACCGGGCCGGGGGCTATTCCGGCCCGGATGAAAATTAAACCTAGCTCACTGCTCTGGCGGGATGTGGTACCCCTGGGCTTTCTGCATCAATTCTTCGTCGGTCTTTGGCGAGGCTTTCCCGCCTGCCACATGGCAGTGGCGACAGGCGAAGTCCAGACCGATCTCAGAAAGGGAAGTTGTGCCATCTTCTGAAAACTGCCCGATCTGGTTGGGGTTGATCTTCATCAGGTGCGTGCGGATGTCGCC
>DATDRM010000303.1:0-3861 GCA_035291705.1 Anaerolineales bacterium | reverse complement strand
CACCCTTTCCACCAGCACTCTCCCGTACCAGGAACGGTCGAAAATGGCCCATTCGCCGCGGCCCGGCAACTTAAGCCAAAACCGCCACAGCCAGGGTCGTTTTTTCTCATAGGTGCGCGCCGCACGGATCGGGGAGAGCTTGAAGCCGCGCGGGTCCAGGCGCTCGGTCAAGGTCTGGATCGAGGTACCTTTACCGGCTGCGTCCCAACCCTCGAAAAGGGCTACAACCGGGATATTTGCGTCCCAGGAGGCTTTCTGCAACGCATAGAGGTGATTTCGCAACGTCGGCATGCGCTGCTTGAATTCTTTCTTGCTAATTTTCTTGGAGAGATCGATTTTTTCTAACACGGGGGCTCCGGCTATCAGCGGAAATTGTTCACAACTCATCCTGAGAATTTCACCGCTGATAGCTGGTTAATTGTAAACCAAAATGGCTGGAACGCAGCGCGGCGATCCAGGTGAATCGCTGATCAATTGCTGCCGGTCTGGACAGCAGGCGGAGTTCCGCCGGCGAGCACCGCCTTCAACTGTGCCTGGCGAGCCAGGTCGATGGCAGCCGCCAGGATGCGCAAAGCTTCCTCGGGGTTATGGAAGCCCATGCTGTTTTCGGCGGCGACAAAATCCCAGCGCAACTGCGCGGCGCGGTGCAGTTGGCGGGCTTCACCGATCAAAGTTGAATCCACACCTTCCGCCGCTGCGGCGGATTCGATCGCCAGGATTGCGGCGACAAGGGCATCCTCGGTGGCGATCAACGTGTCGTGCACCTGGCTCTGGATAATAGAAACACGGTTGGTCACGTATTCCACATCCGTATGGCACTGACCGCAGGCCACCTCGGCGTTAAGCAGCGGGCTGCGCACGTCGTGGGTAGAGAACTTGGCCGCACCATCGCGGGTGTAGGGCATGTGACAATCAGCGCAGGCCACCCCGGCGTTGAAGTGCGTGCTGTTGTTGGTGAACATCTCGTATTCAGGATGCTGCATCTTGACCATCCCCGCGCCGGATTGCGGGTGGTCCCAGTCTTTAAACTGCAGGTCGGTATAGAATTGAGCGATGTTATCGATGTTCGTGCCATTCGCCCAGGGGAAGGTCAGGTATTTACCATCGCCCTTAAAGTAATACTCCACATGGCAGTTGGCGCATACCACGGTGCGCATTTCCTGACGAGTGAAGGAACGCCAATCCTTGCCCTGAGCGACCAGGGCCTCCTCCAAAGCCGGGTTGGTGACGATCAGACGCATGGTATTGGCCTCGTGGCAGTTGGCGCAGCCGATGGGTTGGTCGATCTGCTCGCCCAACGCGCTGAAAGGAGTCTTGTCGTAATCTGCCATGCCCATCTGCTCCCACAGGCGCGGGTTGTCAGCGCTTTTGCAAGAATAGCAGGTGCCGGCGGTCTTTTCGTTGACCCGGCCGGTGGCACGTACGTCTACCAGGCTGTTCAAGTGGCCGCGCTCTTCGTTATAGTCTATGCTAAAGGGATAACCGGCGAACAGGGTCAGCAAGCGCGGGTCATCTTCTAACCTGGAAAAGGGCAAGGAGCCACCGAACGTCGTGCGCTCAGCGTTGGTCTCGGTTTTCAACAAGGTGGAGTACTGGTTAGGGTAGTTCTCACCCCATTTTTCCGCATTGGGTTCCATGGGCGTGATGGCGACCAGCGGAGTAAGGCCGCGGTTGGGAGCCGGCCGGCTGTTGATAAAGAGCAGCAATCCAACCACAGCTAAGGCCAGGACGGCGATGATGGCGGACAGGATGAGCGTGGTGCGTTTCATCGACTTTCCTCCAGATGTTGGTAAGGTAACAGTGAAACCCCGCGTTCGCCGTGGGCGGCACTGCGGTGGCAATCGAAGCAATAACGGTCAGAGTCCGGCATGCCTTCGTTGGTGTTGGCGATGGTCTCGGCGTGGCAACGCACGCAGTTCTCCTGGACGACGTCCAGCGAGGAATGCCGGGCGCGGATGGTGTCCGGGATATGGCCGAGGGCAAAGGCGGAGACATGGCGAAAACCGGATTGAGCTTTGACCAGGTATTTTGGGATAAAGGCGTGGGGGGTATGGCAATCCGCGCACACAGCCCATTCTTGATGACCGGCATGATACCAGCCTTCGTAAACGGCGTCCATCACGTGGCAGTTGTTGCAGGTGGTCGGGTTGTTCCCCAGGTAAGCGGTGAAGTCGGTGACGTATAACCCCACACCGAGGACAAGGATTAGGGCGAAGATCCCGGTGATCAGAGCGAGTCTCATGGAGGTAACCTTCTGCAAGGGTGGGATTTATCCGGCCCTAATCTTACCATAGAGAAAGGGAACACCATGTGACTTTTATCACATTTTGAGCTATCGTTTTGTCATTGGTCCGGGGGTTTCTCGACCGAAGCAATTACAATCTAGATTGCTAAGTCGAAAGGCAAATCGCTGATATCGCGCAAGCGGCGACCGTCGACCATCATCTTGAGGATATCGAGCTGATCCTCGTTTTTGATATCTTTAATCGACGCCTCGAGTTCAGGCAAGGCAAAATGATAGACACAATCCAAATCACCTGTTCCCAACGCAAGAGCAGCGATTCGCGTGGGTAGAGGTTCAGCAGTAACAGCGACGATATGGGGCACAGGCCCTTTCCGGTTTCGGATCAGGTTCAAATTGCGAAGTTGGGATATCCTTTCGGAGCGCGAATAATATCCCGACAAATTTGCTGATGATACTTTTGCCGCAATTGGGCGATAGTCATAATTAACCGCCAAAACTTGCCCTACATTTCAAGGCTTAAGGTAGCCGATGATATACTCTTCGTGCATGCGCTGCTGGATTTGGGAGTCGCGATCGATCGCCAGGCCGGCTGGCAACATGCGGCGATTACGATCAAGGTCCCGGACACCGATCGCTGGTACGTTAAAGCCGATCGAACGTCCGATATCCGCCAGGCAATTTTGGGTTTCAGTGTCTCGACCACGCATCTGCGAATTACCCACGACAACCATCGAAACTTTGCCAGGCTTTAATACCCGATACATCTCCCGCAAAACCCTGGTCATTTCGGAATAATAACGATTCAGCACTTGTCCCTTTTTCTGATCAAGCGCGGTTATTCCATTAATTATGGTGGAGGTATATTCTGGCAGTGGTTCAAACGCCACTTCGGTCAATACTTCGCCACCGATATATTCGCCCCGCTTCGTACTGAGGTCTTCGATTGGATAACCCAGCCAGACCAGGGAAAACTTATGCGCACGCATATAGTCGATGGCATTAGAAGCGTATGGCGGTGAGGTAACAATCAAGTCGACAACGTTGTCAGAAAGGGGTAATTTTTGGGCATTGCCAAAGAAGATCTGGGCTGGGCGGGCTATTTCTTTGGGTCTCAACAACCCTTTGAGGTTACCCTGCACGCGCTTATCGAATTCACTGAAGGGGGAACGCAGGCTCTTGGTGGCATATTTAAGGTTTGGAGGTGGATTTTCTGTGTATTCGACGCCTTCGAGAATCTCGCCAGATTCGGCATAGACGAGCTTGGCACGGTGCGGCCGGGTATGGGCAAGGTCGAGGGCGAGCGACACGCCGCCCGTTTTTGTGATAATGATGGCCGAGAGAGCTAAATTGAAGAAATTTCTCAAAGCTGGATCAACAATCTTATCGATTTCCAGAATGAGCGCCATTAAAGCCAACTGGGTATCCGTATCAAACCAGTAATCGACAAATTGGCGCGTCGCTTTATCCCAGCGGGATTCGAGAGCTAATAACATAGCGTTTGAACGTTCCGAATAGGCGATGGAAGCTTTTCTCACAATCTCTTTACTCGCTTGAAGAACCTTCAAGGGTTCGAGGGGAGTGATCTTGACCTGCGTAATTAATAGGGACAAAGGATC
>DATDRM010000302.1:0-6879 GCA_035291705.1 Anaerolineales bacterium | reverse complement strand
CGCCCGCCTGACCCTCGACAGCCAGGGCAAGATCGTCAAGCTTTCCGTGTCCCGGTAAGGAAATGGGGCAATTTCCCTTCATCATGGCAGCGAAATCCCATCAGGAAGCCGACATCTTGCAGGATCATGGTAAAATAAATCCCGCTTATTCTGCGGGTGTAGCCAAGTGGTAAGGCAGTAGCTTCCCAAGCTACCATTCGTGGGTTCGAATCCCATCACCCGCTCCTCTCTGGGGCTGTCTGGAAAGACCGCCTGGTCAGCCCCCACCCGCCTACCAGGGCGGGTTTTACATTAAATAGGGTTGAAGGTTAAGCTTTCGTCCAAAAAAAGTGACATTAATCGTATGGATCGCCTGCCCTCTTACACGCTGTTTCCTGAAACACCTATGTTATACTCCCATCGACTTGACGAAAAGCATGATCAACGAGGTGAACGATGAACATTGGCATCCCCAAAGAACGCAGACCATTTGAATATCGGGTAGGGCTAACTCCTTCCGCAGTCCAGGTGCTGAGCGAGCAAGGCCACACCTGCTATGTCGAGCACAACGCTGGCCTGGGCGCTGGTTTCAGCGACCAGGATTTCGAGCGCGCCGGCGGGCGAATCGTCTACTCCCCCCACGAAGTATTCGGCCGGGCTGACCTGCTCCTCAAAGTTGCGCGGCCCATCCAGGATGAACTGGAATGGATGCGCCCGGGGATAACCCTGGCCGGCCTGCTCCACCTGACCTCTGCCAGGCAGGACAAAATTGATACCTTGCTCAAAAACCAGATCTCAGCCATAGCCTATGAACAAATCCAGCTGGCCGATGGCAGCCTGCCTGTCCTCAGGCCAATGAGCCAGATCGGCGGCAGAATGGCGGCTCAAATTGCAGCCTTATTGCTGCAAAACAACGCCGGTGGCAAGGGCATCCTGTTGGGAGGCATCGCCGGAGTGCCTCCGGCTGAAATTGTCATCATCGGGGCTGGGGTGGTCGGCACCTATGCCACCCGGGCATTTCTTGGGATGGGCGCTCATGTGGCTGTGCTGGATACCGATCTCAAAGCGCTTCAAAATATTCATGAACTTTTTCCGGGTGTGGCTACGATGATCTCTAACCCCCGCAACGTCAGCCGCGCCTGCGCTTATGCCGATGTGATCGTCGGTGCCGTATTGGTAACCGGGGAACGCGCCCCGATCGTGGTTACCCGTGAAATGGTGAGCTCGATGAAGCCGCGCGCCGTCATCATGGATATCAGTATCGATCAGGGTGGCTGTATAGAAACCTCCCGACCGACGACCCATGAACATCCCACCTTCGTCGTAGACGGCGTCACTCATTATTGTGTACCAAACATTCCGGGCGTAGTCGCCAGGACTGCGACCTATGCCCTCAACAATGCAGCCTTACCTTATATTGTGAATATCGCCAATAAAGGCGTTGAAAGCGCCATAGCCGATGACCCGGCCCTCGCCAATGCCCTGAATACCCACCGTGGCGAATTAGTTAACCTTTCTCGCCTTTTTCCGGAGAATATTATCGAGTGAGCCATGGACTGGAATAAGCTTTATCAATCCCGGATCGTCACCGCCAGAGAAGCTGCCCACCGGATCAAATCCGGCAACCGAGTTTTTTTGACCGGCAACTGTTCTGTCCCCCAAACCATATTGGCTGCCTTGGTCGACTATGCCCCCCAGCTGCATGACGTAGAGATCGTTCAAGCCCTGACAGTCGGCCCAGCCGACTATGTCAGCCCAGCGATGGATGGACATCTGCGGGTGAACACGATGTTCATCAGCGCCAATATCCGCAAGGCTGTTCAGGAAGGCCGCGCTGATTTCACCCCTGTGTTGCTCTCAGAATTAACGTTGCTATATAAAAAGAAATTACTTCCGGTTGATATTGCCTTGGTGAACCTTTCTCCTCCGGATAACTATGGCTTTTGTAGTTTCGGGGTTGAAGTTGGTCTGACAAAGACCCCGGCTGAATCAGCAAAGATCATCATCGCTGAAGTAAACCAGCAAATGCCCCGCACCTTAGGCGATTCATTCATCCATGTCAGCAAGCTCGACTACATCGTGCCGGTCGATTACCCCCTTCCGGAGGTGGTCATGGGTGGCGAGGATGGCTCTGAGGTAACTCAGAAAATCGCCGCCCATATTGCTGAATTGATCCCGGATGGGGCGACCATGCAGATGGGAATCGGTGCAATCCCCGACGCGGTGTTGAAATATCTATTTGAAAAGAAAGACCTGGGTGTGCACACCGAGTTATTTTCCGATGGTGTAATTGACCTGGTTGAGGCTGGCGTGCTCACCAATGCCCGCAAGACCCTTCATCCTGGCAAGATCGTCGCTGGCTTTGTCATCGGCACGCGGCGGTTGTACCAATGGGTGGACGATAACCCGCTCATCGAACTGCATCCCACGGAATACATCAACGACCCCTTTGTGATTGCCCAGAACGAACGCCAGGTTGCGATCAACTCCGCCATCGAGGTCGACTTGACCGGCCAGGTCTGCGCAGATAGCATTGGTCCCAAGCTGTATAGTGGCATTGGTGGCCAACTCGATTTCATCTACGGCGCTTCCCGTTCGCGGGACGGCGTACCGATTATCGCCTTGCCCAGCACGGCCAAACAATTCAGCCGCATCGTTCCAATGCTCAAACAAGGCGCCGGCGTCGTCACCGGTCGTAACCATGTTCATTATGTAGTCACCGAATATGGCGTTGCGGATTTATATGGGAAGACTATCCGCCAAAGGGCGCAAGCTTTGATTAATATTGCCCACCCACAGTTTCGTGAGCAGCTTACCCGGCAGGCAAAAGAGTTGCATTATCTTTAAACATGGATCAACGCACAAAAATCGTCGCTACACTAGGCCCGGCAAGCGCAAAAAGAGATATTCTTACACAAATGCTGGCTGCTGGGGTGAATGTGGTGCGGCTTAATTTTTCCCATGGCACTCATGCAGAGCATGCCAGCCATATTACCCTGCTTCGGGAGGTTTCCGACCGCTTAAATCGACCAATTACCCTGCTCCAAGACCTGCAAGGCCCTAAGATTCGGGTAGGCGAGATCGAAAATAAATCCATAACCCTTCAAAAAGATCAACTCTTCACCCTTACCGTGCGCCCGACACCCGGTGACGAGCAGATGATTTCGGTAGATTTTCCGGACCTGCCAAAATACGTCAAACCCGGCAGTCAGATATTATTAGATGATGGCAGTCTGGAATTAACCGTGGTGGCGGTTTCTGAAGATCAAATCGACACCAAAGTCGTGATTGGGGGGGAACTCAAGCCTAACAAGGGTATCAATCTCCCTGGGGCGCAGATCAACCTGCCCTCATTGACCCAGAAAGACGAAGCCGATCTTGCCTTCGGGTTGGCGCATGGCATCGATGCAGTAGCTATTTCATTCGTTTGTTGTGCAGAAGATGTTGAAAACATTCGCAGAGTGATCGCAAGCGTTGCGCCAGATCGCAAAGACACCCCAGTCATTGCTAAGCTGGAACGCCCTCAGTCACTCACCAACCTGGACGAAATCGTCGTCGCGGCTGACGGCGTCATGGTTGCGCGCGGTGATTTAGGCGTTGAGCTCTCTCCTGAAGAGGTGCCCATCGCTCAGAAAAAGATCATCGCAGCTGCAAACAGAAGGGCTAAATTGGTCATCACGGCAACTCAGATGTTGGACTCGATGATCAAGAAGCCACGTCCCACGCGGGCTGAGACTTCTGACGTCGCAAACGCAATTTTTGATGGCACCGACGCTGTCATGCTGTCAGGAGAAACCGCCATCGGGAGATACCCGGTTGAAACCGTCAAAATGATGGCTGCCATCATTAGACAGGCAGAAGCCAATCTGACCAAATGGGGACATTGGGATGGCAATTTGGGTGAAGATGCCACAGGTCTGGTTACTTTAGGTGAAGTCACGCATGACGACGCCTTGTCGATCACCCGCGCCGCCCGTGAGCTCGCCCACGACCGGAACGTAGCCGCCATCACAGTCTTCACACAAACCGGCCGTACGGCTCATTTAATGGCCAAAACCCGGCCGCGTGTTCCTATCCTGGCTTTCACTCCCGCCAGGACTACCTATCAGCGCTTACCGATGTTTTGGGGCGTTATCCCATTCCTGGTGCCTTTTGCAAACACACTGGAAGCCATGTTAGATAGTGTGGAAAAAGCGATCCTCTCCACGACAACCATCCAACCGGGCGAGCAGGTGATTTTGATATCCGGGTTTCCAGTTGGCGCGCTGTGCCCTCCGAATCTGGCCTTGCTGCATACTATCCGCAAAAAATAACACATATCGACCGCTATGGCATTTCAAATGCCCCCCTCTAAGTCGAGATTGGTCAAGATCGGGCATCCATTGGAATGGATCCTCTCTGCTCTGGGGGCATTTAATTGCCTCATTGTCCCAGCCCTGTTCACTTTTTCCCAGTTTCCACAACCTGAGGGGTATCTGGCAAACATCTGGCCTTTTCCGGCGATCTACTTTTTAGAAATCGTGCTTTTTGGACTGGGTTGTTTGATCTCGGTTGTGAAAAATAATCCCGCCCGAGGCTCTGCCTGGAACTACCTGCCCTGGATCAGCGCTGGTGGATTATTGGCTTTTGTGATCCTTGGAGCCTGGACGATCGGTTTTTTCTTGATCCCCGCCATGCTGGTCTTCATCGGTGTAGGGATCATCTCAGATATTCGTAAAAAAGATAATATCCCTCTTCATTTCATCTTCTTCATTCTTAGCGCAATGATCCAGGCTTTTATCGTTTTTTTCGCCCTATTCATGAGATAACACAAGTGAAACCAGCCAAATTGCATGCCGTCACTGGAGTCTTTGGTTATACCGGCAGATACATCGCCCGCAAACTGCTTACATTAGGCGAACCCGTTATTACCCTGACCACCAACCCTCATCGTGAAGACCCATTTAATGGGCAAGTTAGAGCTTATCCTTACAATTTTGAGGATCCTGATGCATTACGCGCCAGCCTGGCTGGCGTTCATACCCTATATAACACTTATTGGGTCCGTTTTAATTACGGGGGGATCACCTTCGAGCAGGCCGTTGAAAACTCGCGCAAATTAATCAAGACCGCAGCCGAGGCCGGTGTAACCCGTTTCGTCCATATCAGTGTGTCCAATCCTGGCCCTGACCGGAATCTGCCTTATTTTCGAGGAAAATGGCTTGTCGAACAAGCTGTCATCGAGTCGGGCATATCCTATGCCATCATCCGCCCAACCTTAATCTTCGGCCTGGAGGATATCCTGCTCAATAACATCGCCTACCTGTTAAGGAGATCCCCAATTTTCCCGATTCCTGGGGCAGGGCTTTATCAAATTCAACCAATTTACGCCCAGGATCTGGCGGAGATTGCTGTCCAGGCAGGTGGTAGTATGGAGAACCTTGTCCTCGATGCGGCTGGTCCAGAGGTACTCTCTTATAAAGAGATGATCAAGCTGATCGCCCAGAAGATCAACAGTCATTCCCTTCTGGTTCACATGCCCCCAAACCTGGCATTAATCTTGGTTAGATTATTGAACATTGCTCTTCAGGATGTCCTATTAACTCGGGATGAGCTGCGCGGTTTAATGGCAAATTTACTCGTAACCGGCTCTCCCCCATTAGCAACCACATCCTTCACTTTATGGCTGGAAAAGAATTCTGACCTGCTCGGCAAACACTATGCCTCGGAGCTGAGGCGCCACTATCGAACTTGACATCTTGGGAAACTACGGCAGAAGGCTAACTTCTACGCTGGCTAAATGTGTATTACCCCCATAAGCTGGACTGATATCGCGTACGATGATCCGTCCTGGCCCGGATTCGCTTACAGTATATGAAATATCTGCACTGAAAGGGCCTGGTTGTCCCAAGTCAGGGGCAGTCACGATCACCGGAGAGCTTCCCACCACCATACCGCTTGCGTCTTGAACTTCCACCAATAAAGTCTGCTCAAAACTGGCCAGCCCGAAACCTTCCACATGCACCACTCCACCCTGGACCTGGCCGGCGGGTATTGGCGTCCTGATTAAGATCCGCTCCGAGTAGGGTTCGACGAACTTGATATCGGGTGTCCCGGAGCTGGTCAAGGTTACACCCACCGAGTTCAGGTGAGTGATCCCGCCGTCACGCGGGCTGGAAGCGAACACCTGGATGAAAGCCTGGCGTTCTCCCTCGATATCGAAGCTTACATCGACTGCAAAATTCCCCCGCTGGCCGGCTTCCGCTTCCATTCTTACCGAACCAATGGCTAATACGCTCCCATCGTCGAGTACGATGCTTACCCCCAGGGTCTGTTCGAAGGCCGGATCAGACACACCAGCTATCCAAACTGGACTGGTCAGGCGCGAACCTGGGCCGGGTTCTCGGATCAAGATCCCTTCCTCTGGCAGTGTGTCTGCCGCAGATGCGGCGCTTTCAAGAGTCGGTATACCGAACTGATCGGCGGCACCAGTAACTTGGGGTGCCGCCGAACCAAGCGGAGATGGTAATGCAACGATAGTATTGGTGGGCGCCGTTTTGGATATGGGAAGGTTGCAACCCATGAGCAGGAGAGCGAGTATCAAAATGATCGCCTTAGATTTCAATGTAAATTAGACCTTTTGCCCTGGGTCTACTTATTGGGTATGATTCAAGGGCCTGGTAAGACCATAGAGAGTGTCATTTGATATTATAAGTCACCTGGAGTTGAATCTGAAAGGTCAATTGACCAGGAGCGATGCTGGGGGCTTCCGCAGCAGCTGCTTGCTCAAAGGCCGCAAAAGGAGGGCCAGTCTGAGCGATCACTTCGCTGATCAACTTGACTTCACCCAGCTCGACTTGCCCCAGCCGGGCCAGCTCCTCGGCGCGGGCGCGGGCGTCTTCCATTGCCTTGGCGCGGGCT
>DATDRM010000301.1:0-5233 GCA_035291705.1 Anaerolineales bacterium | reverse complement strand
CTCCTTGGTATGGGTGCCCGAATCGTCGCCGCGGGAAATAAAGGTGACATTGGCATCGGCGATCTTCTTGAAAGCCTCGGAAGCGCCGGTCATACCTTTGATCCCAGCCGGGTCGCTCTCCGGGCAGACGATCACGAAGTCGTTGTACATCACGTCCTCGCGGCGGACTCCATGACCAGCAGCCATGAACTCATCTTCCTTGGCGCGCGAGTGAACCAGCAGCACGTCGGCGTTGCCATCTTCGCCCAAGGTGAGCGCCTGGCCGGTACCCACGGCGATCACATCCACCTTGACGCCAGCTTCTTTCTCGAAATCGGGCAGCAGATAATCGAGCAAGCCCGAATCCTCGGTGGAGGTCGTGGTTGCCAGGATCAACTTCTTCTCGCCGCCTGCAGCTGGCGCCTGGGTAGTAGCCGCCGGTTGGGAAGTCGCAGCTGGACCTGAGCAGGCGCTGATCAGCAGCGCGGCCAGCACGAGCAGTCCGGTAATGTAAGCGCTCATTCTTGGGTTCATACTCGCCTCCTTGTACCATGAATTTATGGGAAAGTTCGGCCTCCCTAAATAAGTCATCGAATGAATTTTGAAAATCTCCCAGCCCAGGTGTCATTGCGAGGGGGTTTTTTGCCCGAAGCAATCTCCTCCCGGTCAGCGTAAGATTGCTTCGCGAAGAACGCTCGCAACGACACTCGCCAAGGTTGGATATTTTCTAATAACGAACGGTTATCAACCTAGTACACCATCTCTCCGTTGATAAATGCTTTTGTGCGCGCATCTGCTGGCGACTGGAAGAACTGCTCGACATCGCCCACCTCGATCAGCCGGCCAGAGAGCAAGAAAGCAACCCGCGTGGCCAGCCTCCGGGCTTGAAACACATTGTGTGTGACCAATACTATCGTTGTCCTCCGCTCCTGATTGACCTGGCGGATGATCTGCTCGATCAACCCCACGTTGTAAGGATCGAGATTGGCTGTCGGCTCATCCATCAAAAGCACTGCTGGATTCAAGATCAGGGCCCGTGCCAGGGCGACCCGTTGCGCTTCGCCGCCGGAAAGGGAGCGGGCGTCCTGGCGGGCTAGGTTTTCCATTCCAACCCGTTCCAAGGCTGCTTGCGCAGGTTCGCGTGCATCGCGCTGCCCCCGCAACCGCAGGCTGTAAGTCACGTTGTCCCAAACATTGCGGTTGAGCAACAGGGGGCGTTGGAAGATGGTAGTAACGCGCCGGCGCAGGTCCAGCGAAATCCCCTGTTCCGCAGAGAAGCGCGCGCCTTCAAATTCGATCCAACCTCGCGTGGGAGGTTCGATGAAGTTGAGCAGGCGCAGCAAAGTGCTCTTGCCAGCGCCGCTGGGACCCACCACACCCAGGACCTCGCCACGCAAGACATCCAAGGCTTCGCAAGAGAGAACCTCCCGCCCGGCGTACTCCTTGTGTAAATCCCGGATGCGATAGGCGACGGCCTCACTCATTAAAGCTTCTCCCTTGCAGGCGTAACATGGCCAGGTTGATCAAGAAGGCCATGCCCAGAAGAACCACCCCCAGCGTCAGGGCCAGGTCGAAATTGCCCTTGCGCGTTTCCAGCACGATGGCCGTGGTCATGACCCGCGTGCGGTGCTCGATATTGCCGCCGACCAGCATTACCGCCCCGACCTCGGAGATAATACTGCCTAACCCGGCGATGATTGCCACAATTACACCCATGCGCGCTTCCCACAGCACCGTCAGGGCCGCCTGGCGGCTTGTCGCGCCGAGTGAAATGACCTGCTGCCGGAGTTGCGGATCGACGCTCATCACGGCCGCCATGGTGAAGCCCCCCACCAGCGGAAAAGCGATGATCGTCTGGGCCAGGATCATCGCCCCTGGGGTGAACAGCTCTGGGATGATCTGCCAGTTAAGCTGGCCAAGCATGCCAGCGCGGGAAAGCAGCAGGTATACGAACAACCCGATCACCACCGGTGGAAAACCCATCCCGGTATAGAGCAAAGCCACCACCCACCGCCGCCCGATGAAGCGCCTTAAACCCATCAGGACGCCTAACGGGATGCCGATCAGAGTGCTCAGCAGCAGGGCCGTTCCCGAGACGTGTAATGTCAGGAAAATAATTTCAAACAGGGCGGAGGACATAACCATTGTATACTTGTATCGTAACAAGTATATTTTAAATTCGTGATTTTGTCCAATTGAAAATCAGCGCACTAAAACCCAGGCTGAAGGTTATCCCCCCAGTATTCGTTTAATTAACCTAAGATATTACCTAGAAGCAAACCGCACTTGTTGTCATGCTGAGCGGAGCGAAGCATCCCTGGAGCGTCCGATTTTGAAAAATGAATCAGGGATTCGTCTCACCCCGCCGCTGTGCGACAGGGTTCTCAGAATGACAGGTGGCAACACAAATTTATTACCTACTGAAGAACCGGACCAGGGTTTGCCTCACCCGGAACTGGCGCATGTAAGGGGCGATGTTCTCTGTGCTGAATGGGCGCGGCTGGTCGACAAAGCGCTGGAGGGCGTTGTGCTGCGGTACGTTATCCACGGCGAGCAGCTCGAGCAGGCTGCGCGTCACCGGTGGGGCGGGCAAGAGCGCTTCCATCAGGGCCACGACCAGGATGAGCAAAGGCCGGGGGAAGGGGATCAGCAGCCGGCGCGCGCCGATGGCTGCCAACGTGCGCCGCTCGATCTCCTCCAGGGTGAGCACCTCGGGGCCGCCCAGTTCGTACCCCTGCCCGATGGTCGTCCGGTCATCGAGCGATTTTACCAGCGCGGTGACCACGTCTTCCACCCATACGGGCTGAAAGCGGGCTTTCTTATCCACGATCGGGTAGATCAGCGGGCTGAGCGGGACAAGCCGGGCAAAGGTGTTGGCAAATTCGTCCTCCGGTCCCCAGATGACCGCCGGGTAGAAGGCTGTCCATTCCAGGCCTGAAGCGGATACGTATTCCTGCGCTTTGCCTTTGGAGGCCAGGAAGCGATAAGGCAGCCGAGCATCTGCGCCCATTTGGGATAAGTTAATGAAGCGGCGCACGCCAGCCGCTTTGCACGCTTCGACCACGTTGACCGTGCCCTGGAAGTTGATGGCTTCGTATGTGCGCCCGCCCTTTTCGATGGCGATGGCGACCGTGTGCACTACCCCGGTGGCGCCTTCCAGGGCCGGAGCCAGGGTCTCAGGTCGAGTCACATCGGCCGCCATCCATTCTACGGGCAGGCCCTCCAGGCGGCCTTCTTCTTCAGCCCGCGCCCGGCTGCGCACCAGGGCGCGCACCGGCCGGCCGGCTTCGGCCAGCCGCCGCACCAGGTGACTGCCAACATATCCAGAACCGCCAGTGATGATGATCATAGGATTGCCTCCAGGCTTTGTTCAATCCATTGTCGACCGAGGAAGAAAAGCCATCTTTACTTCCTTGGCTGCCTCGATCAACTGTCCGTCAAAGGATGCCAGCGTAACCGGCATGCCCAGGGTTTCCTGCCAGATCAGCGCACAGGCCAAGTGTGTGGCGTCATACCCTCTTAAGTTATGCTCATATGCTAAAGCGTCACCCCGCATCACCGTGTTCTCGGTGATTGGCAACCGATGAAAGCTCTCCCACTCCGATCGAAACAGGCGCAGGGCGGCGAGAGCTTCTTCAGAGGAGATCAATTTCATCCGCCCGGCGCGGGCAATCGCCGCGGCGACTTCCACACGGGTGATTAACCCAGTTAGGACTATCTCGGCTGCATCGATCCAGGAACTCACCTGCTCCGATTCTTTCTCCTGGATGTATCGCTTCACCAGCGCGCTGGCATCCAGGTACAGGATCACTCACGCATCTCCACCAGGATGTCAGACACCTGCTGCTCACCTCGATTGACAGCCGCCGGCATTACCGGTTTCAATTTTTGGCCATTCCAGGCTACCATCCCGGCATCCTGCAAAGCCTTGAGCCGTTCATCGAGTGGTTGTTCAATCGGTGACAGCTGCCCGACCGGATGGCCGTGGTCGGTGATGATCACGATTTGTCCTTGCTTGACCTGGCGCAGGTATTCGCTCAAGCGTGATTTTAGATCGCGAACTCCAACTCGTATTTCGCTCATCGCAACACCTCCATTGAGACTATATTATAACAAAAATAGTCACATTGAGCAATGCATGTCGGGCAGGTATAGTCTAGGCCGGTACAGGTTCCATGCGATCCCGATACTTATCCGGCAGGACGATTTTCCCGGAACCGGACCTGCCCCTACCCGCGCCCCGGATTTTCCTGATCTGCTTCCCATTCGGTGGGATTGTAACGGATGTATTCGCCGATATGTTTAAATTCAGCCTCATCCCTTATGATTCGTTCGTAATAATTCCGTTGCCATACCGGTCTGCCAGGGGTCCGGCGCAAGGCATTGATCCGCCGCATTGCTTAATGCGCCGTGCCGAAAACGATTTGAACGCCCGCACGATCTCTGGCAACCCATGGCGCGTTCCTGGCCGTGGATTGTATGGGCGGGTCGATTTATCGATCGTGTAGGGGCAGGTCTGATCTGTGTCAGGCACAGGTTCTATGCTATCTCGATCCCTATCTGGCAGGACGATTTCACCAATGTAGGGGCAGGTCTGATCCAGGTCAGGTACAGGTCCCATGCTATCCCGATCCTGATCCGGCAGGACGATTCCACCAGAAACAGACCTGCCCCTACCGCCCCTACCCATTTCCGTTAATATAATGATCCCATGCACATGATTCGGCATAATCACGAATTCGTCCAGCACGACATCCGCATAATGGTTCGGCAAATCCATCCAGGCATGCTGGACGATCCTCCCCGCCCTGGATAACCGCATTTCCCCTTCAACGATCTCCCCGAATAGGCATTCCCGGTTTTGGGCAACAATGGTCACAAAATAACCTCCAGGCTGGCTGTAGTCGTACCCCTTCAACCGGACGATCTGCGCTGATGTTTTTGTGGTTCGTATTTCATGTCCCTCCATCCTTGTTGGGGCGGTGCCGTGCACCGGATGGCGTAGGGGCAGGTCTGATCTAGGCCAGGGATAGACCTCCATGCGATCCCGATTCCCCTCCGGCAGGGGCCGTGCACCGGATTACGTAGGGGCAGGTCTGATGATCAGGCGTAGGGGCAGGTCTCAGCTAGGTCAGGCACAGGTTCTATGCTATCCCGTTACTTATCTGGCAGTACGATTTCGCCGGAAACAGACCTGCCCCTACTTCTAATACGGCGGTTCGGCCGGCCCATCGTAGCCGCACACCCCGCTTCG
>DATDRM010000300.1:0-11773 GCA_035291705.1 Anaerolineales bacterium | reverse complement strand
AGGCATTATGTGAAGCGCCCAAGCATAATGCGGTGAAAGTACAATAAAGGTAACTTAGTTTTGCAAGCGGAGTGATGATTTATCCATGCCAAGAAATCTCTGGAATGAAGAAGAAGCACAAAAACGACCCGAGCTGGATGGCTTGGTATATCGCAGCAACCTACTGGGGCGCGACCGCCGCGTGGTCAATGTCTATGGCGGCAACACCAGCGCCAAAATAATGGAGACCGACCATTTGGGTCGCCCGGTGGAGGT
The DNA here is from genome assembly GCA_035291705.1 of Anaerolineales bacterium. Classification (GTDB taxonomy): domain Bacteria; phylum Chloroflexota; class Anaerolineae; order Anaerolineales; family UBA4823; genus DATDRM01. The sequence goes on along the minus strand of DATDRM010000300.1, from coordinate 11,518 downwards.
GTTATGGGTCAAAGGCTCCGGCAGCGATGTGGCCGACATCACTGAGCAGGGCTTCGCCGGGCTGCGCCTGGCTGAGATCACTCCATTGATCGCCCGCCAAGCGATGAGCGACGAAGAGATGGTGGCCTATCTCTCCCATTGCACACACGCCCTCAACCGGCCCCGCCAGTCGATCGAGACCCTGCTGCACGCTTTCGTCCCCGCCAGGCACGTCGATCATACTCACCCCGACGCGGTGATCAGCCTGGCGTGCTCTTCTACTGGCCAGGAGCTGTGCCAGGAGCTATGGGCAGAACGAGCCGTATGGATCGACTACACCCGCCCGGGATTCACGCTGAGCAAATGGATCGCCCAGGGGATACAGGCTAACCCGAAAGCTGAACTGGTCGTGATGGGCAAGCACGGCCTGCTCAGTTGGGGGGAAACCAGCCAGGAATGTTATCAGCGGTCCATCCGGGTGATCCAGGAAGCGGAGGACTTCATCGCCAACCGCCGCCAGGGGCGGGTGATCTTTCCGGGGAACAGTGTGCCTGCTTTGGTCGCTGAGCAACGCCGCCAGGTGTTGGCCAGGGTCTTGCCGGAACTGCGCGGCGCAGTCAGTAAAGAACGCCCAGCCATCTTGCAGGTGGACGATAGCCCGGAAGTGCTTGCATTTACGGGAAGCGCAGGCGCAGACAATCTCTCCCAGGTGGGGGCGGCTTGCCCAGACCACCTGGTGCACACCAAGCGCCAGCCCTTGTTCGTGGACTGGCGACCCGAAGAAGGCGAAGAAGCACTCCCCGCCGGGCTGGCGGCTGGTGTCGAAAGTTTCGTTGCCGCTTACGCCGCCTACTTCGCAGCCTGCAGCCGCGCCGGGGATAAGATCGGCGATCCCTATCCCAGGGTGATCCTGATCCCGGGCATTGGCCTGGTCACGACCGGTGCCGATGCCCAGGCCGCCGATGTCAGCCGCCAGCTCTACCAGCGCGCCATCCAGGTCATGGAGGGCAGCCAGTCCTTAGGCCAGTTTGTCAGCCTCGATCCCCAGGAGGCCTACGACGTCGAGTACTGGCCGCTGGAGCTGTACAAATTAACCGTAAAACCCCCGCCCCGCGAGCTGGCCGGGCGAGTGGCGGTGGTGACCGGCGGGGCGAGCGGGATCGGCCGCGCCACCGCCCACCGGTTGGCACAAGACGGCGCTCACGTCGCCATCTTCGACCTCAACCTGGAAGGGGCGCAAGCCGTCGCTGAAGAGATTGATAAAGCCCAGGGTTTTCGCCGTGGGATGGCTGTACATTGTGACGTGACTGACGAGGCTGCGGTGGTCGCAGCGTTCAAACAGGTGGTGCTGGCTTACGGTGGTGTCGATATCGTGGTGAGCAACGCGGGGATCGCCATCAGCGCGCCGATCGAGGAGGTGCGCCTGGCCGATTGGGATCGCACGCTGGACATCCTGGCGAAAGGCTATTTCCTGGTCAGCCGGGAGGCCTTCCGGATCTGGATCCGGCAGAGGATGGGTGGAAGCCTGGTTTACGTTGCCAGCAAAAACAGCGTAGTGGCGGCTAAGAACGCCTCGGTTTACGGAGCAGCCAAAGCTGCCGAGCTGCAAATGGCGCGCTGCCTGGCCGAGGAGGGCGGAGCCTACGGCATCCGGGTCAACGTAGTCATGCCCGATGCCGTCATCCAGGGGAGCAGCATTTGGAATCAGGGTTGGCGCCAGGCCAGGGCGGCTGGTTATGGGATTAAGCCTGAAGAGCTGGAAGAATATTACCGGCAGCGCACCACGCTCAAAGTCAACGTATATCCCGAGAACATCGCCGAGGCGATCAGCTTCCTGGCTGGCCCGCGCGCCAGTCGCACGACGGGTGGCGTGCTCACTGTGGATGGCGGCGTCATGGCCGCCTACATGAGATAGGCGCATCAGATGAGTGAGCATGACTTCATACTGGGCGAACTGATCGGCTTGTCGCGGGAACTGGGCCGCGAGGAGCGGCAGCTCGTCATCCTGGGCGAAGGCAACACCAGCGCCGATTGCGGCGACGGCACTTTCTGGATCAAGGCTTCCGGCAGCCAGCTGGGCAAAATTGATGCAAGCGGTTTCAGCCGGGTACGGTTCGCCTCCGTTCTGGAATTGTTGGCCGCCGGCCCGCTGCGCGATACCCAGGTCGCCGAGGGATTGCACCGCGCCCTGGCGGATGGTTCCCACCGCCAACCCTCGGTAGAGACCTTTTTACACGCCCTGTGCCTGACCGATGGCGGCGCCAAATGGGTGGCGCATACGCACCCGGTCGCCGTCAACCAGTTTCTGTGCAGCCAGCTCGGCGTCGAGCCGTTCCTGCGCCATATTTATCCGGACGCGATCGTCCTGTGCGGTAAAGTACCAGCAGTCATCCCCTATATCGACCCGGGGCATGCCCTGGCCGAGGCAGCCCGGGATACCCTGAGGGATTACCAGGAGCTGCATGGTTATCCACCTAAGCTGCTTTTGATGGTCAACCACGGGATGGTAGCCCTGGGCCAGACTGCTCAGGAGGTATTCAACATCTCTTTGATGGCTGATAAATGGGCCAGGGTCTTGTTGGGCTCTTATGCCTTGGGAGGGCCGCGTTATATGTCCGAAAACGAAGTCGATCGCATCGACCACCGTCTGGACGAGCACTACCGGCGAAGCCAGTTGAGTAAATGATGACCAAAATGGCTAACTTCCTGGCGATCGACCTGGGCGCTTCCAGTGGTCGAGTTCTGCTCGGCCAATGGGACGGCAGTTGCTTTCGACTGCAGGAAATGCACCGCTTCACCAACGGGCCGGTGAACATCCTGGGTCACCTGCACTGGGACGTACTGCAATTGTGGACAGAGATCAAAGCCGGCCTGGCTCGCTACAGCGCCCAATTTGACCAGCCAGTAGCTGGCATCGGCGTCGACACCTGGGGCGTGGATTTCGCCTTGCTCGACCGGGCAGGTCACCTGATCGGCAACCCCCATCATTACCGGGACAGCCGCACCGACGGTATGCCCGAGCTGGCTGTCACGAAGGTACCCCGCGACCAGATTTACCAGCAAACTGGAATCCAGTTCATGCAGCTCAACACCCTCTTCCAGCTGTTCAGTATGGTCCAGGCAAACGACCCACAGCTGGAATGGGCGGATAAGTTATTGATGATGCCAGACCTTTTCCATTACTGGCTGACCGGCCAGATGGCGGTCGAATACACCATCGCCACCACCAGCCAGATGCTGGATGCCCGTAAAAGGATCTGGGCGACAGGCCTCTTAAGCCGGTTAAATATCCCGACACAATTCCTGCCAGCCATCGTTCCCCCCGGCACTGTGCTGGGTGAGCTGCGCCCGGATGTCAGCCGCGAAGCCGGCCTGGGCGGATCCACCTCGGTCATCGCCCCCGGCAGCCACGACACAGCCAGCGCAGTGGGCGCCATCTCGGACCTGGACGTGCACAGCGCCTACATCAGCAGCGGCACCTGGAGCTTGATGGGGGTTGAGATCCCTGAACCGATCATTAACCCCCAAGCCCTGGAGCTCAACTTCACCAACGAAGGAGGCGTCGGCGGGGCGATCTGTTTCCTGAAGAACATCCCTGGCTTGTGGCTGCTGCAAGAGTGCCGCCGCCAGTGGCAGTCGGAAGGCCAGGCGTACACCTGGGACGGGCTGTTAGCCCTGGCCGAAAAGGCCGAACCATTCCGCAGCCTGGTCGACCCCGATGCGCATGAATTCCTCAGCCCCGGGGATATGCCGAATAAGATCCACGCCTACTGCCGGCGCACGGGCCAGCCCGAGCCGTTGGGCGTGGGCGAAATCGCGCGCGCCTGCCTGGAAAGCCTGGCATTAAAGTCGCGCCAGTTGCTGGCAGACCTGGAAATGTTAACCGGACGCAGACTGGAGACCATCCGGGTTGTGGGTGGCGGGAGCCAGAACCGCCTGTTGTGCCAGTTCACTGCCGATGCCTGCCAGCGGCCAGTCGTCGCCGGGCCGGTCGAGGCGACTGCCCTGGGCAACCTTATGCTGCAAGTGATCGCCAGCGGGCATCTGTCCGACATCCGCCAGGGCCGCCAGGCTATAGCCGCTTCCATCGAACGGCGAACCTATGACCCCCACCCCAGTCCCGCCTGGGATGAAGCATTTGCACGATTCGAGGAACTGGTATCCAAATAAGTATAGGAACTGATAAAAAACTGCTAGCACTTTGATGACCACACAAAATTGTTAATCTTGACTATATGACCACCAAACTATCAGTCTATTCGACTAATAAGAGAGAGAATAAATATGGATGGATGGCATGCAAGAATATTAAGGGTAGACCTCAGCCAGGGCACGTGCCAGGTTGAGCAGATCGACCGCCAGATATTGTCCCAATTCCTGGGGGGACGAGGGTTGGGCGCTTACCTGCTGTACACCGAAGTTCCCCCGCAGGTAGACCCATTAGGCCCTGACAACCTGCTGGCTTTTTGCACCGGCCCGATGACGGGAGTTCAAGTGCCCACCGGCGGCCGTTCCAGCCTGAGCACGCTCTCTCCCCTGACCGGCACGGTAATGGATTCGAACAGCGGCTCCCAGTTCGGGGTGCGCCTGAAATGGGCCGGTTACGACGCCCTGGTCATCCGCGGCGTCGCCGAACGACCAGTCTGGCTGGAAGTCGACGAGCAGGGGGGGACGCTTCACACGGCAGACGACCTGTGGGGGCTGGAGATCCCGCAGACCATCGCCAAACTGCACGATAAGGGGGCATCGGCTGTCTGCATCGGTCCGGCGGGTGAAAACCTGGTCTTATTCTCGGCGATCATGAACGACGAAGGCAAAGCCTACGGCCGCGGGGGTGTCGGCGCGGTGATGGGGTCGAAGAACCTGAAAGCAATCCGGGCGCGCGGACAACACCGGCCAGGCGTCGCCGAAAAAGAGGCCCTGGACTTCGTCGAATACGAAGCACGCAAGATGATCTCCGCTTCACCGCGCACCTCGCAAGGCTTACCCGAATTCGGCACCTCAGTGCTGGTCAATCTGATGAACTGGTATGGGGTGCTGCCCACGCGCAATTTCCAGCAGGGCGAGTTCGAGCAGGCGGAGGCGATCTCCGGCGAACGCCTGCGGGAAGAGTTCCTCACCAAGCGCAGCGCCTGCTGGAGCTGCCCGATCGGCTGCAAGCGCGAAACGCATACCGCCACCGAAAAAGGTGAAGGCCCCGAATATGAGACGATCTTCGCCCTGGGCTCCAACCTGGGCATCGCCGATTTCGAGACCCTGATCGAGGCCAATTACCTGTGCAACCGGCTGGGCCTGGACACCATCTCGACCGGCGGCACGATCGGCTGCGCCATGGAACTGGCCGAGCACGGGCTACTCAACAGTGAGTTGCGATTCGGCCGGGCAGACTTGCTGCTGTCAACTATCGAAGATATCGCTTACCGGCGCGGCCAGGGAGCCCTCCTGGCCGAGGGTTCGCGCCGGCTGGCCCTGCGCTGCGAAGCCCCCGAACTGGCGATGCAGGTCAAGGGGCTGGAAATGCCAGGCTACGACCCGCGCGGCATGCAGGGTCAGGGATTGCTGTATGCCACTTCGAACCGCGGGGCGTGCCACTTGCGGGGTAATATGCTCGGGCCGGAACTGCTCGGGCTGCCGAAGATGCTCGACCGCTTCGCGGCCGAGGGCAAGGCTGGCCTGTTGATCGTGCTGCAGCACACCAGCGCGGTGATCGACTCGATCGGCATGTGCAAGTTCGTCAATTTCGCCATCGGGGATGAGTTCTTCGCCCGCATGCTCTCCGCCGTCACCGGAACCCATTACGAAGTCCAGGACTTGCAAACTGCTGGCGAGCGCATCTGGAATTTGGAACGCCTGTACAACCTGCAGGCTGGTTTCTCCCGGGCTGACGACACCCTGCCGCCGCGCCTGCTGGCAGAACCCCTGGAAAAAGGCGGCAGCCGGGGACGCACCGTTGACCTGGATGCGATGCTGGGTGAGTATTACCGCTTTCGAGGCTGGACCCAGGATGGCGTGCCCACTCCGCGCAAATTAGACGCATTAGGCCTGGCGGACCTGGACAAGCGCCCGGCGAAGGAGACGATCCATGCTTGAGCAGTTTCAAAAATTCGGACAAGACTTATTCGCTCGCGGGTTGACCTCCTCCCACGGCGGCAACATGAGCGCGCGCCTGGGCGATCGCATCCTCATCACCCGCACCGGGGCCATGCTCAACCATCTGACCGAGAAGGACCTGATCGAGACCGGGCTGGAGGAGAACGACAGCGGCGTGATGCTCGCCTCCAGTGAGCTGGTGGTGCACCGCGCCATATACCAGAACACCTCGGCGCTGGCCATCGTCCACGTCCATCCCCCGATCGCCGTGGCGCTTTCCCTGGTCGAGCAGGACGCGATCATCCCGATCGATAACGAAGGCTCTTATGTGTTGAGGAAAGTGCCCATCGTCCAGGCTGAACTCACTACCGGCTCAAAAGAAGTCGCCAAGCTGGCTGCCAAAATGCTGCGCGAGTACAAAATCTTCATGTTGCGTGGGCACGGCTGCTTCTCCATCGGCCCGGTGCTCGAAGAAGCTTACCAGTGGTGCTCCAGCCTGGAGGAGGCTTGCCGGATCATATACCTGACGCGCCTGCTGCAGCTGGCGCAGGTCGGCGTGCCAGCCCTGGGCGGGGCGGAGCGGATCGAATTCCGCAAGCACTCTGAGGACTACGACAAATGGTAGCGATTTCTTCTTAGGAAACCGGGAATGGAGGAATCCAGGAAAAAGACAAAGGATTATTTTCCTGGACTCCTATTTTCCTGGTTTCCTCATTAAATTCCCTACGTCTTTCGATTGACGACGGCGATGCTGGCAACTACCATCCCCCCGCCGGCCAGCAGGTGCCAGTCGAGCAGCTCGTCAAGGAAGATCACGCCCAGCACCACGCCCACCAACGGGAAGACGTAAGTCACCAGCGTGGCGCGCGTCGGGCCGACCGAGTGCAGCAGGTAGAAATAGAGCAAGTAGGCGAAGCAGGAACCGATCAGTCCGAGCCAGGCGATGGCCAGCCAGGTCAGCGGCAGGCGCGGCAGGGTAAAGGGAGCTTCCACGATGGGAGTGACCAGCCACACGGCAGCGTCGGCCACCAGGAGCGGGACCAGGGCCTGTACGGTGGGTGACAGGCCTTTTGCGTTGCGGCGGGCAAAGACCGAACTGGCGGCGTACAGCATGGCGGCGATCAGCACCGCCGCCTGCCCCAAAATGCTGCTGCGAACGCCAGCCTCCAGGTCACGCAAGAGCAGCACCACGATCCCGGCAAAGCCGATCAGCAAGCCCACCAGGCGGGTGAGCGTCAGGCGGTCGTCGTGCAAGAAGAAGTTGGCGATGAGCATGGTAAAGAGCGGCACGGTGCTGTTCAGCACGGCGGCTAAGGCCGAGTCGATGTAAATTTCCCCCCACGAGATGAGCACAAAGGGCAAGGCCGTGTTGGTAATGCCCAGCACGGCCAGGGCCAGCCACAACCGTCGGTTAGCGGGCCAAGCCGGGCGGCTGTAAGCCACCACCGCCAGCAAGCCCAGAATGCCAAACAGCAGGCGGAAAGCCACCAGGGTGAACGGGCCGATCTCCTGGACGGCGACCTTGATCCAGAGGAAGGACGAGCCCCAGGCGAGGCCCAGCAGAGAGAAGGCAAGCCAGTCTTTGGGTTTCATTGATCCGTTCCAAACTGTACTTCGACGCTCATCCCCGCCCGCAGGCCAGGGGGGCGCGTATCCAGATCAATGGTTGTCTTGTAGACCACGTCTCCGCCGAGCGTGTCGGCCAGAGGTGAGATTTCGCCTACGCGCCCGGTCACATCTTGGTTCAACGCCTTGATGAAGACCGTGGCAATTTGACCTATCTCGAGCTTGGGAACATCGCGTTCGCTCAGGTCGGTGGTTTCGACGCGCAGGGCTTCCAGGTCGGCCAGCGTCAGGATCGTTTGGCCTGGCATGACCCATTCCTCGCTATGGATGTTGACCTTGCTTACCGTGCCAGTAAAGGGCGCCTTAAGTTCCAGGTTAGCCAGGCTGGCGCGGACGGCGTCTGCCTGGTCCTGAGCGTTCTTCAGGCGGGCCTGGGCCAGTTCCAGCGCCTCGAGGTCCGGGCCGCTTTTGAGCAGTTCGTACTTATCTTCTGCCAGTTTGAGCCTGGCCTGGGCGATCTCCAGCTCGGTTTGCGCCTGCTCGATGTCGAACTCGGGGACGGTGACGCCGGTCAACCGGTTCAACTGCTTGACGGCTTCGTCGTACTGATTCTGCGCGTCCGACAGCTTGTTGAGCAGCGTTGCCCGTTTGAAGTCGTTTTCGGGTTTGTTCTCATAGGGCTTGAAGTCCTTTTTCGCCTGATCCAGGGCATGCTTGGCCAGGGCCACACTTGAGCGGGCCACCTGGATATCGATCGGCTCGGAGGGAACTCCGAAGCCATCGATCCTCCGTTGAGCGTCGTGGAGGGCATCCCGGGCATCATTCAGGGCCTGCAACGCTGCAACCTGCGCCTCCGGCAGGTCATCGCTGAGCTTTTGCAGCGCCTGCTGGGCGGTTAGAACCTCCAATTCAGCCCCCGATAAAGAAGCCTGGAGCTGCTCGCTGCCGGCCAGCAGAGCCAGTACCTGCCCCGCCTCTACCCGATCACCCACTGCGACATTCAACAATTGAACATTCCCTCCCGACGCAAATGCCAATTGGGCCTCCTGGGAAGGCACAATAACCCCTGAAGCCGTTACACCCGCGCCAATTCCCTGGGGTGAGACCTGAGTGGATACCTGGTTGCCGCCCAGTACGACGGTCGGCAACGGCGTTGGCGTTGATTTACCCAATGCGCTGCATCCGCTAAGGGTGAATAGTACCAGCAGGATCGGGGTAAACCTGTTTACGAGTGCCTTCAATTTCATCTCATGCTCCCGAGGCGGCCATTTCCCCTTTGTTATTCTCAACGATCAGACCATCCCGCAGGGTGATCACGCGCCGGGCGTATTTAATCACCCGCGGGTCGTGCGTGGCAAATACAAAGGTGACGCCGGTCTCCTGGTTGAGCCGCAGCATCGTTTCCATCACCTGCGCGCCGTTGGGTGTGTCCAGGTTAGCCGTTGGCTCGTCAGCCAGGATCAGCGCTGGTTTGGTCGCCAGGGCACGTGCCACCGCCACGCGCTGTTGTTCCCCACCACTTAATTGGTCTGGTCGGTGGGCAGCGCGATCGGAAAGGTCAATTGATTCAAGTAATTGCATGATCCGTTGGCGCCGCTCAGCAGCGCTATGTCCGTTCAACAGCAGCGGCATTTCGATATTCTCATAAGCTGTCAGGGTCGGGATCAGGGCAAAGAATTGAAAGATAAAGCCAATCGTCCCCCGGCGCATGTCAGCGCGCTGGTTGCGGTTGAGCTGGCTGACATCCTTGCCGTTGATCAACACCTGCCCGCTGGTCGGTAGGTCCAGGCAGCCGATCAACTGCAAAAGGGTGGTCTTACCCGAGCCAGAAGGTCCGACCAGGGCAGTGAATTCACCACTCTCAATGGTAAGACTGACACCGCGCAGAGCTTGAGTCTCGACTTTGCCGGTTTTAAAAGTACGGGTAATATTCTCAATCTTTATGACTTCCATGTTGTTCTCCTTACGGATGTTCTTTATTCGCCGGATTTCCTAATCCGTCGAATGCTCTTTATTCGCAGAATGTTCTTTATTCTCCGGATGTTTGTAATCCACTACTTCTCGGCCCGCAGAGCTTCTACGGGTTCCATCCGGGCTGCCAGCACCGCTGGATATAGCCCGGCCAGAAGCGTGACGACGAACGCCGCAATGGTCAGATTGACCGCATCGTTCAAGGTCAGCTCAGTATAAATGATATCGTTGAGCAGAATTCCGGTGACGCCAAAATTTCCAATATAAAAACCGTATTTGGTGAAGTAGGCAACGACCAGCCCGCCGAGGATCAATCCCAGGATGATCCCAGCTATGGCCAGCAGCGTGGATTCGGCCAGGAACAGCGCCATGATGCGGCGACCTTTCATGCCGATCGCTGCAAGGATGCCGATCTCCCGGGTGCGCTCGAAGACCGACATGATCAGGGTATTGATGATCACAGTAGCGGAGATGCCTAACACAATCAGGTAGAAGAAAACCATGTAGCTGTTCGCCAGGTCTTCATACTGGACGATCAAATCATTCATCTTGACCCAGGTCAGCACCTGGTAGTTTGGGTTCTGTAACGCGGCCACGATGGCGTCGGTCTGCGAGCTGTCCTTCAGCAGCACAAAGACCGTGCTGGCGTGGTTTCCAGCCTGGGTGAAGGCCTGCGCCTTGGCCAGCGGCAGGAAGACGATGGCGCTATCGAAACCGTTCGTCTTTGTGGAGTAGATGCCCCGGATAGTAAAAATCTGTTCGTCCACATCGCCGTTGGAGGTGTTGACCGAAAGACTGATCGAGTCGCCCACTTTCAGTCCCAGCTTATCTGCGAGTGGCTTGCCAATGAGCACCCCTTCACGGTCATCGGGGGTAAGAAAATCTCCACTGATCATGCCTTCCCGGTAAGGGACATTCGCTTCAGAGAGCGGATCGATCCCGTAGATTCTCACCCCAGCCGATTCGTTACTGATGGAGACAAACCCGGTGGCAAACAGCCGCGGTGTAGCGACCTTGACAGGGGCCAGCGCGGCAATCTGGGCGGCGACCTGATCGGGATTTTCGATCAGGTCCTCCCACTTGAGGCTGGTTTTGCTCTCGTCATAAGATTTCGCCCGCACCTGTAAATGACCGCTTTGCAGCCGGATGGCTGTGTCGATCGCCATGCCCATTTCGCCCTGGATAAACGAAGCGAACAGCAAGAGCAGAGCCAGCGCCATACCCACCGCCAGCGCAGAAAAGAATGAGCGGCGCCAGTTGCGCCCCAGGTCACGGAAAGCCATTTTGAAGAGTTGTATCATCGTAGACCTCACACGTAGTGCAGGGCTTCGGCGGGTTCGCGCTGCGCGGCTTCGCGCGCTGGAATGACCGCCGCTAGCGCCGCGATGATCGCCACCGTCAATGCCCGCCCCAGCAGCTTATCAACCCCCCAGGATGGGTAAATACGCCCGCTGATCAGCGCCATATAACTGGTGACATTCGAGAATGCCGTGAAATCCAGGCCAACCCGCATTAGGATACCGTTGATCAGCAAACCAAACCCGATCCCAAATGCTACCCCTACCAGCCCCATCAGCGTCCCTTCCAGGATGAACAGCAGGGAGATCTGGCGCGGTTTGAGTCCCAACGCCCCCAAGACACCGATCTCGCGCGTCCGTTCGTAAACAGCCATCAATAGCAGGTTCAGGATACCGATCCCGGCGATCATCAGGATCACGACGCTGAAAATGTTCATCACGCCGCCTTTTGTCGCCAGGGCGGATTGAAGTTCGGGATAATTGGCCTCGAAGGATTCAATCTCGTAGCCGGGAAGTTTGGGCTTGAGCGCTGCGATCACGGCAGGCTCCTGTCCCACTTGTTTCAGGACGATCGCCACCTCGGTGGACTGGCCACTCAGATCATAAAGCTCCTG
>DATDRM010000299.1:0-24255 GCA_035291705.1 Anaerolineales bacterium | reverse complement strand
AAATCCGCTTCGATAGCTCTTAAAGGCGGCAGGCATGCCCGCTCAGGCAGGGTCAAAGCGCTTCCTTCTGCGGCCTCTTGGAGAAACGCAGTGCCCTGCACCGACAGTCATGCCAGCCCAAAAACTTTCTCTGCTGTGATTTTACTCGTTTTGTCCGACAATGGAAGAGGCTGACCACAAAAAGCCCTGGATGGGGAGGGGGCCGTTTTGCCTGTACTCCGCTTCGGATGGCAGGCACAAGCGATAGCCGTTTTCACCATTCCCTGTGCCATACTCGCCCCGGCCTGGGAAAAATCGGTTCGTCAGGGCTGCTTTCACGTTATGTTGCTTTACACCCTCCACACATCCAGGTATAATGGCTTCCCAGAAAACATCCCTTTGGGGGTGCATCCGACGAAGTCGGGGGTGGTTGGGTCCCGGTGGGCTCCCCGGTCTTCAAAACCGGTGGCGGGTCGCTCTGCGGGCCGCGGTGGGTTCGACTCCCATCCACTCCCGCCTATATATTAATAATACTATGAGTATCCCTTACACCCAATCATTGCCATACACCTCGCCGATCGATCCCTATTCACTCCAGGTTAAACGAGTTTTATCCATTGAAGAAATCACTTGGGGTGATGAGAAACAATACTTTCTGGTGCGTTACCGCGGGCGCCTGATTGAGGACGCTGCGGCAGCTTACGAGAAATTATCGACCGCACTCCACTCGATGGACGTTATCCCCCTATTCCGTGAAGAGGCTGGTAAACATACTATCGCTTTAATGAAAGGCAGCCTCCGCACACGCCCCTCCAATCCCTGGATAAACCTGGTGCTTTTTATTCTCACTTTGCTCAGCATGCTGTTTGCCGGGATTCTGGCTCAATATAATGGTCCTTTGACAACAGATCTCAGCCTGGTCTTGCCATACCTGTTGCCTACACTAGGTCAGGCTCTGGCATTCACAGCCAGCTTGTTAGCCATCCTGATGGCCCATGAATTTGGTCACTACCTGGCTGCGCGTTACCACCGCACTGCTGTCACATTGCCTTATTTCATCCCATTCCCACTTAGCCCCTTCGGCACAATGGGCGCGTTCATTCAGCTCAAAGAACCCCCAAGGAATAAACGCATCTTGCTGGATATCGGCATCGCTGGCCCTATGGCCGGCTTAGTTGTTGCCTTACCAGTACTAATGCTCGGTCTTTACCTTTCGAAGATCGATCAACTGCCGGGGTTCTTGCACTCAGGACAATCATTCAGCCTGGAAGGAAACTCCATTCTTTACCTATTTGTTAAATTTCTTGTCTTCGGTCAATGGTTACCTCACCCATTGAGCTTCGGCGATCTCAATCCATTTATATATTGGATTCGCTATTTCTTTACTGGCCAACCAATCCCATTTGGAGGTCAGGACGTATTATTACACCCTGTCGCCTGGGCGGGGTGGGCTGGACTGTTAATCACCGCTTTGAACCTGATTCCGGCAGGGCAACTCGATGGTGGGCATGTGCTCTTTGTTCTGCTGGGCAAGAAAGCCCGTACTATTTTGCCCTTCGTTCTGGTGCTCATGATCGCTCTGGGCACGGTTTGGTCGGGATGGTGGCTATGGGCATTCCTGATTTTCGTGTTTGGGCGAGTATACGCAGAACCTCTCGACCAGATCACTACCCTAGATACAAGAAGAAAGGCCCTTGCCATTCTAGGGTTGCTGATTTTCGTGCTGGTCTTCACTCCAATCCCTCTTAGCATGTTCAGTGGTTAATATTACACACTTTGTGCTTCACATCTTACGGCCTCGCCTCCACTAAGACCTCTACCCTCTCAATGGGGGGTCCAAGGCTATAAACAGTGATATCAAATGGCAGGTCCTCACCCGCTTCGAGCGCTGAATTCGCCTCCCATTTTCTAACCCCAACCACTTCCCCATTCGTACCGTAGGCCACTACTGCGATCCAGGTTTGGTTAGCAGGCTGACTTCTCTTTGGCAGACTCACCTCGCCCTTGACGGTAGCCTGAAGCCCATTTGGTTCGATTGCCTCGCTTAGGATCTTGAGCCTGGCAGAAAGGTAACGTTCGTCACCCTCAGTAACTGGAAGGGCACTCAGCAACTCTGCAATTGGCTTATAAGTTTCCGGCAGAGGCGGGGTGAAATAATATATCAAAGGTATAGCTGTTTCAGGGGGAACCAGATTCAAGGGTGGGATGGCGACGCCCTCGACTACCACTTCGCTTTGAGATGAAATTAATAGAATACGCGCCGCAACGTTTTCCACAGGTTCGTTTCGTGTATTCTTTACCAGTAGGAAACACCAAGCGCCTCCACTGGCAGTCGAAAAGCAGTCTGGCTCATCTATTGTGATTGGTAAGGGAATTGGTGTAGCTGGAAGGGCAGGACTGCTTTCCCCAAGCGGAATGACCAGAATCGTATCAATTGATAAGATGCGTGGATTCACTTGAGGATTGGCTACCATCAGTTCTTCTAGGGTGACGCCAAAGCGTATGGCAATCCCCAGCATTGTATCGCCTTTGACAACCGTATAAGTTATCGGCGTGGGAGTTATCGTCGCCTTGAGGGTCGGTGTTTTCAGGACCAGGGTTGGGATTAAAGGCGCCCGACTGGGAGTAATGGTCAGGTAAGATGTCAGCAAATAGCGGGTTGTTGTTGTGGGCGTATGAGTGGGGTTTACCCGCATACAAGCGCCGATGTAAAGTACAATTATTACTATCCATGGCACAATTAAAAGTCTGCGAACCAAATGAGGCATAGCTGTGATTATACTCTGAGGTAAAAAGCTTACAGTTATATAAGGCGACTTCCCTCGACTTGATGGTTAGGCTTGCCTATGCTAAACTCACTCGAGAGGCAATAATGGCCGAAGAAGGGATGTTTCGGGAGGCACTAGACGCGGTTGCCCAAGGCCAGCGAGAGCGGGCACGGGATCTGCTGACACGCTTGCTGCGAGCCGACCAATCCAATCCGACCTATTGGTTATGGATGAGCTCGGTCGTCGACTCACCTAAAGAGAGAGTCTACTGCCTGCAAAATGCTCTGCGTTTAGATCCGGATAACCGGGTTGCGCGGCTTGGGCTGGTGTTGAATGGATCATTACCACCAGCAGAAGACCTGACCCCGTCACTGCCTGTCCGCAGGAAATGGGCAGTAGACGAAGAAGGTAAGTCATCCAGTTTAAAAGGTAAGAGACTGACCCTCCTTGGAGCCGGAATCCTGTTAGTTTTTGTAATGTTGGCAAGTTTTTTCGGGTTCCGTTGGCGGGCCGGTGGTTTTTTTGCCGAAATGCCGTTGACCATTACACCAAAGCCCTGGACAGCGACCCTAACTGTCACCTTGACACCCACCAAAACGCCTCGCTTGCGCATTCCAACACCGACTTCTGCTAGCCCAACACCCCTGTGGATGCTTCTTAAGGCCACCTATACGCCAACCCCCCTCTATGTCGACACACCCCATCCAATCAGCGAAGCTTTCCGGGCCGGCTTACGCGCTTTCCACAGTGGTGACCTGGAGGGCATGCTGAATTTCATGACACAGGCCGCCCAGATTGAACCGCAAGCCGCTGATGCACATTACTATATCGGGGAAGCTCAGCGGTTAATTGGCGATCTGGAGAAAGCCAAAGCCGCGTATGAACAGGCTATAACAATCGATGCCAACTTCGCTCCCGCGTACCTAGGACGGGCGCGTGTCTCAATTGCTCTCGATCCGACTGCGAATATCATCGGTGATCTCGATCACGCCATCCAGCTAGACCCGTACCTGGCAGAGGCATATCTTGAACGATCGGCATACTACTCTCAGTTAGGCGATCACGAGGCAGCCCTGGAAGATTTAGGCTTGTTCGAACAGCTATCACCAGAATCCCCCTTACTTTACCTTTACCGCGCGTATATTTATCTCGCACAGGGAGAAGACGCTGCTGCTCTTCAATCTGCGCAGTTTGCCCATGACATGGATCTGACCCTTTTACCGGCTTACCTTGTACTTGGCCAATCCTATCTACAATCTGGGGAACCGGTAAAAGCAAGCCAATACCTTCACACTTATCTACAATTCGAAACGGATAACGCCCAAGCCTGGTCAATGTTGGGACAGGCGATCTTCGAACAGAGTGATGACTACCAAGCGGCCATCGAAGCATTCGACCAAGCCTTAAAATTTCAGGAAGACCTCTTTTCCGCTCTCCTTTACCGCGGACTGACTTACCTGGCCTTAGAAGAAGGACAATTAGCCGTCAACGATCTTTTCATCGCCCGCAACCTGGACCGCGAATCTTTTGCAGCTAGCCTTGGGCTAGGCAGGGCTTTACTCCTCGCCGATCGCCTCGAGGATGCAGTGAACCAGATCTCAGGCAGCCAGGACCTATCTAAGGACGACCGTCAACTGGCTGAGGTTTATTATTGGCGCGCAATAGCTTTGGAAGCCTTGGGGGAGAAAAACGCCGCAACCAAGGACTGGCAAGCATTATTGAGGTTGCCCAAACCAGCAGTCCCGATAGAATGGATAGTATTCGCACAAAAGAACCTGGCTTTCCTCACACCACAGCCCAGCCGTTCGCCAACCCTAACTCGGGTAACACCTGTTGCAACAAAGCTAACCCCAAGCCCGCACCCATCCCTGACACCATCTCCCACCCCCAGCGCTTCCGGTGCTCCTCCTACCGGTACGCACCAGCCTTGATCAGCACAGCATGACCAAGTCAAGGGAACCCACCTTTATCTTTTTCCGCTTGCTGGTGCTCACCGTCGGTGTTATCTTGCTTATCGTTAGCACCTTACTTTTCCCCCCAGCACCATTAAAAGTAGGGTTCGTGCTTTTAGCTGGATCGTTCATCGCCATTCTAAGCAATTTTCCACTCATATTATTCGATTCAAAATTTAGCTTAATTAATTGGATTATGTTGGGTGGAGGAATTTTATATGGTACCCCAGGGATCGGTTGGGCGTGCTTCTTAGGCATCCTCGCGGGATATATCCTTCCCCAGGCACTTCCTAACCGCCGCAAAGGGAAGAAAATGGGTGACCAGGTTCAATGGATCGCTCTTGGATATGAATTCAGCTTAAATCTGATTCCTCTGGTTGTTGGATTAACAATCTACGAGTGGCAAGGCGGCATCGGCGATCGACTTCTTGGGTCATATCAGCCTTGGACGAGTGTTTTGACCGTTGGTTTGCTTGTGGGTTTTCTCCATTCGGGGCTTTTCCTTGCCAACGTTAGCCTTCAAAACAAACTTGGCAGCTCCAGCATGCGCCGGGATTTTGCTACCTTAGCATTATTAGAGATCATGCCTGTATCCCTGGCTCTATTTGCGTTGCTAACCTTTCCAGCCCTTCACCTTGGCACTCTGGCGATGCTGGGATTTATTTCTACTTTCATTGCGATTCCTCTGCATAATTTTGATTCTGCACGTGGCCACCTGGAACGCAGATCGCAAGAATTCATTGCATTAAACCAGATCAGCCACTCGCTCAATTCAACCCTCGATCTAGAAAATCTGCTGAAAGCCATCCATGAGCAGGTTACCAGACTCCTCGGCGTCGATAATTTTTATGTTGCCCTTTACGATTCAGGAATTCATCAGATCTGGTATCCATTGGCGGTTAAAAATGGGCAACGCCATCAGTGGCCGAGACGCCCACTGATGAACCGTTTGACGGATCGCGTCATCCTAAATAGGGAACCGATCCTACTGGCTCATCACGCCCGGGAACAGCTTACCCAGATTGGGCTGCCGGGTGATGAAGATGCCCCCTATGCCTGGATCGGCGTCCCATTAATTGCCTCGGACCATGCCATCGGCTGTCTGGCTTTATTCTCAACCTCCCCGGACATCGAATTCACTCAAGATAATCTAAATCTACTTACAATCCTTTCCGGCCAAACCAGTGTGGCTATTGAAATCGCCCTGCATAACGCCTTACTCTTTACAGACATCACTCTCGGACGAGACCGCTTAGCAGCCGTGTTGAACTCTGTCGGCGAAGGAATAGCCCTGATAGAAACGGATGGGCGCATCACTCTAGCCAATGAAGTTATAGCCTCTTTAACTGGCTTGCCTCAATCCGATTTTATTGGAAAGAGATTGCGGGATTTTCCACAGCCACTCCTGCAAACATTTGGCTTTTCCCACCACGAGGCGGAAGACCTGATCGCTAAATTAATCGAGGGAGACACACAGCTAACTGCCAAAGTCACCTTTACGCTTGCTGATCATAAACCAGAGCGTTTTCTGGAAAGGACTCTTGTTCCAGTCCTTAGTCAAAATAGCCAGGTTATCGGTTGGGTGATCGTCTTGAGAGACATTACCGATGAATTTCAAATCCGACAAGCCCGGGACTTGATCAGCGAAACCCTGATCCACGACCTGCGGTCACCGATCAGCGCTGTGCTTGGCGCGCTAGATGTTGTCGGGGAATCGGTCGCCGATAACGACCCGGGTGGAATGACGCAACCGGCAATTGGCATTGCCCGGCGAAGTGCGCAGCGCGTCTTGAGCATGGTTGAATCCCTGCTCGAGATTGCCCGTATGCAAGCCGGTAAAATCGAATTAAACCTGACCTCAGCCCACCTGAGGACATTAGTCGAACATACTCTCTCCGAGTTAGCCAAACAGGCGGCAGAATATGGCATAACTATGCGAAACGAAGTGCCACCCGATTTTCCTCTAATCCGCCTTGATCAGAATAAGATCCTCCGCGTTTTGGGTAATCTGGTGGATAATGCCATCAAATTCACACCTGAACATGGACGAATCACCGTCTCTGTGGCCCTTTATCAAAACAATTTAGTGACAGTTCAGGTCAGAGATACCGGTCCAGGGATCCCTGAGGAATACCGGGATAAAGTTTTTGATCGTTTCAGCCAGGTGCCTGGCCAGGTTGGGCGCAGGCGAGGCTCCGGTTTAGGATTAGCCTATTGCCGCATGGCGGTCGAGGCTCATGGAGGACGCATCTGGGTGGATTCAACCCCACAGGGAGGCAGCTCTTTCCTGTTCACCCTACCTCTGGCTGAATTGGACCAAACTATACCCTCCCAATAATTTGTTAACAATCTTCTATCAAAATTCTAGCTAAACCAGCCTTGCCATCCCGTCTCTGCCGAGATATAATCTAAAGTCGATAGATTCTATTAATGCCTTGTGGTTCTGAGGTGCTTGATGCCGGTTTATGTTTATCAATGCGAAAACTGTGGCGTTCGATTTGAACGCTATCAAAATTTCGACGAATCCTCTTTGGCACGTTGTCCGGAGTGCTCGAAAAAAGCCCTGCGAAAAATATACTCTCCGGTGGGTGTCGTTTTTAAGGGCTCTGGTTTTTATTCAACCGATCATCGCTCCCCGTCTGGGAATCCTCGTTCAAACGGAAATGCCAAGCCAGAAAGTGAAGTGAAACACACTAAAGTAAGTGAATCGGTTTCTAAACCAGAACCGACAAACAAGGACAACAAAGATTAGGTAAACCTCTCTCGCCTATCAGTTTTGTATATCAAAAAAAAGACGCCTGCTCTTGAAGAGGCGTCTTTTTTTGATACAATCAAACAATATAAATTTTATTTGGGTAGAAAATCGCAATGGTTTTGGGGAGGAGTAGGACTTACCATCTTCCCGAGGCTCCTCGGCCAGGACTCGAACCTGGAACCTAGCGGTTAACAGCCGCCCGCTCTGCCGAATTGAGCTACCGAGGAAGGCAGCGAGAAGGATTATATACATAAGCCGGATGGGTGTCAAGGCAGTGTAAACATGGTGTTTCTATTGGTGAGGCTCTTATGGCATTAAAAGGCAATCTCAGGGATTTTACTTTAGCCCAGTTACTTAACCTGATAAACCTGGCTCATAAGACCGGTACTTTGGTCGTTGAAAGCCCGAACGAATCAGTATGGGTATTTTTCCGGGGTGGCAAATTGGCATACGCCCAGACCGGGCATGAAGACGGCAGCCTGATCAATATCCTCCATCGAACCAACCGATTAACCACCGCTCAATATCGTGGCATCCGCGCCCGCATCAATGGAATGAGCGACAAAGAGCTGGGATTACTTCTGATAAACGCCAATTACTTTACCCAGCAGGAAATTTTGACAAGTCTGCAATCATATTTTATCGATACCGTCAGACGGCTCTTCACCTTGATTAACAGTCCGTTTCACTTCGAAAGTGACCTATTTCCTCCCGAGGATAAAATCACTGTGCGGGTGAACCTGGAGAACATCATTCTTGAAAGCTCACGTCAAATGCGTGAAAGGGAACAATTATACGATGAAATCCCTAGCCTGGAGATGGCTCTGAAGTTTGCCGATCGACCTAATACCAATATCCACACGCTCACCTTAAGTTCAGCGGAGTGGCGCGTAGTCAATCTCATCAATCCAAAGAATACGATCCGCCAAATCGCTTTGGCATCCAATTTAAACGATCTGGATATCCGACGGATTGCGTATGGATTGATCCAGGCCGGTTTGGTTGAATTGACTAAACCAGAGGATTCGCCAAACCTCTCTTTACTGCGTGGTCGACCCGGTCTGCCCATGACCACTACCCAAAAATCAGAGCGGGTTTCACTGATCAATCGCATCATCAAGAGAATTCGTTCCCTTTAATGGTGAGGTAAGAGCGAAATGCAATCGGTAAAAATGGTGGTAACCGGGCCATTCAACGCTGGAAAAACCGAATTTATCCGCGCTGTGAGCGAAATCGATGTCGTCTCAACAGAACGCAGAATCTCTTCTCAGGCAGAACGCGTCAAGGATTCCACCACCGTAGCGATGGATTTTGGCCGCATCTCAATTGACGACGAACTTGTGCTCTATTTATTCGGTACTCCCGGACAAAAACGGTTTGACTTCATGTGGGAGATTTTATCGGAAGGCATGTTGGGATTCGTTGTCATTGTAGACAGCACCCGTCCGGAAACCTTCCGGGAAGCCCGCAGCATTTTAGAAACCTTCCATGCTTACGCACCAACTCCTTACGTAGTCGCTGCCAATAAACAGGATCGGGAGGACGCCTGGGATCTGGAAGATCTGCGCATCGCACTCCGGTTGAACCCTCACGTCAAAATAGTAAATTGCACTGCGACCAGGAAGGAAAGTGTCAAAAATGTATTGTTGGAACTGCTCTACAGTATCCTGGCTGAAATGGATCTGATTGCACTTTGAGCAATCTGGAGCAACAGGGAAACCATGTCAACTCTTGTTACTGATCAAGGCATGCTGCATTTTGAAGTCTTCGGGCGGGGTCAGCCGGTGATTCTCCTTCATGGTTGGCTTGGATCTTGGGGTGTATGGCAAGAAACTATGGCATACCTGAGTCGTTCTTATCGAACCTACGCCTTAGATTTTTGGGGTTTTGGCGAATCTGGCAAGAAGCGTACTTCATATGCGATGCAGGATTTTGTCCAACTTGTAGACCAATTTATGGAATATCTGGGCATCGACCAGGCACCACTCGTTGGACACAGTATGGGTGGGACAGTGGGTTTAATGGTTGCCCTACAGAATCCTCACCGGACGAACAAGGTTGTCGTGATTGGGTCCCCCATCGAAGGCACCTCCCTGGCTTTCCCCCTAAAAATGGCGGGGATTCGGCCGGTTGCCAGGCTTGTCTATAATGCGATGTGGGCCTTGAAGCTGGGAATTCGCGC
Organism: Anaerolineales bacterium; assembly: GCA_035291705.1. Lineage (GTDB taxonomy): Bacteria > Chloroflexota > Anaerolineae > Anaerolineales > UBA4823 > DATDRM01. The sequence goes on along the minus strand of DATDRM010000299.1, from coordinate 14,619 downwards.
CGCCGCACCCCTCATTTCTCGTGATCGCCGCTGGCCCGCCATGTTCAACGACGACATCTCTCGCACTACATTGATGTCGTTCATGGAAAGCATTCGTTCCCTCCGCCAAACAGACCTACGTTCTTTCCTTTCTCAGATTAACTTGCCAGTTATGGGTATGTATGGAGATCGAGATATCATCGTCAAACCCGACCAATGGCAGCATCTGGCCGCTAAGGTGCCTTATGTACGCATAGAGCGGTTTCGCCAGGCCGGCCATTTCATTATGCTGGATGAAACCCAACGGTTCATCATCTCGCTCTCGGATTTCCTGGCAAGTAAAGTTTATCCAAAAAGGGATCTCGTCGAATTTCCCATCACTACTTCAACGACGCTATCCATGAGTGCTTAAACCCCAAACCTTTTGGACGGGGATAGGATCAACTTATCGGTAATAGGCGAAAAATGCTCAGGATTATCCTTCAAGACCGACGTCATCTACGCCCCTTTAACGAACGCGCCCGCGATCTGCGTATCCACAATAAACCCCTTTGGTTAGCACAGCGAGATGTATTGGCGCCCTACACAGAGCGAGAGATCGAACTCCCGCTCGGATCACCCTTACCTCCCACCCAAGAGCCCTGTATCGTCTACCGGGATAATCTGTTCTTTGATACCCATTATATCGCTGCCTTCATAGCAGAATCGAAAGGCCGAAACCGGGCCTGCCAAGCTGCCTTCTCTGCCAATGACCCTGCGTTTCGGGAACATGCCTTGCCCCTTTCCACATCGTATACCCGGGCAGGGGACCTGTATTTGGCCGACCTGTGGTATTACCCGAATGGACCCGAACCAGAAAGTGAACCGTTAATGATCGAATTGCTAGCGCGGGAGGTTGGCTATTATCATGTCCCCACCTACATGGCCTACGAAAAGGGTGACCTTGTCTTTCAAGTCCCGTTACGTTGTCTGATTGCGATCGATTCATGGGTTCATATCTTCATCGCCGATGTAGTATTCGGCGTTTTTGCGCGCGGTGCCCGCTTTGAGGAGCGCTTGAATCGCGACCCTCTATACAAGCTGCGCGTCCTAGGAAAATCACTTTACGAAGGTAAACAAGTCTTAGAATGTTCCGATCTTGTCAAAGTCGGTCACAATTGCGTGATCGACCCACGGGCGGTGATCCACGGTCCCACCACGATTGGAGACAATGTGACGATAAACGCTGGGGCAATTATCGAGAATTGCACTATCGGGGACAATGTTAATATTTCCCAGGATTGCCAGTTGATGCTCTCAGTAATCGGCGATGGGGCTTTTTTACCCTTTCGCACCTCCCTATTTATGACGACTGTCATGGATTACAGTATGGTGGCTCAAAACACCTGCTTGCAAATGTGCGTGATCGGTAGAAACACATTCATCGGTGCGGGATCCACATTCACCGATTACAACCTTCTGCCCATTCCGGTTCGGGCTCGTGATGGAAATCATCAACTGGGAGACGCCAACCGACCGGTTTTAGGAAGCTGTGTCGGGCACAATTGCCGTTTGGGATCGGGCTTGATCGTATTCCCTGCCCGAACTATTGAGTCAGATGTCGTCTTATTTGCTTCACAAGAACGAAGAGTGATTGATAGAGATGTGCGCTTTGAAGACAGCGACCATCACAAATTGGCGAATGCCCATCTGCACCAGCGTCTTTACCCTCGCCTTGAAGAGGAAAGTTACATTCTGGTCGACCAATACTCCTCGCATTTTTCAGCTATTGGCAATTCTCCTGGAGGTCGCAATGAGTAAACCCCGCATTTTGATTGTTGAGGATGACTATGACATATCCAACATGTTGCGGATTTTTCTCGAGAGACAGAACTATACCGTGGATGTCGCTCCGCGGGGTTCAGACGCCCTGGAAAAGACGCGGCGTGACATGCCGCACCTGATCGTGTTGGATATTATGCTCCCCGACATAGACGGCTATGAGATCTGCCGAATCCTCCGCACAACAACACGCACGAGCAATATCCCAATCATATTTCTTACACACAAAGATGAACGCAGTGACAAGCTCCAAGGGCTTGAATTGGGTGCTGACGACTATCTCACCAAACCGTTCGATATCGAAGAATTGAAACTTCGTATCCAAAACACCATCGCTCGCTCTGAGCGGGAGAAATTAACCGATCCGCGGACACATTTATCCTCTGGCAAGTTAATCGAAGAAAAACTCCGTCAAATCATCCGCCAGAATGGATGGGCGTTTATGGATATTCGCCTGAACAATTATGAGCCTTTCAAAGAATCCTATGGTTTCATTGCTGGTGACGATGTGTTGCGTTTTACTGCCTTGTTGTTAAGGGAGGTTGTAGATGAATTCGGATCAAACGACGACTTCATCGGGCATGTATCTGGCGACAACTTCATCGTCATTACTGCAGAGAGGAATGTCGCAGCTATCAGTCAGCATCTGAAGGAACGTTTCGCTGGGGAAATCCTCGCCCATTACAGTTTCACGGATCGTCAACAGGGATACCTCCTTGTTGGAAATGAAAGCACCACGCGCCAAAAAAGCCCCTTAATGAACATGGCGATTGGGGTTGTCACACCTTCGCAATACCACTTTACCGATATTCGAGAGATTTCTCGCCTGGCAGCCAAAGCGCGCCGCAACGAAAACGGGTAAAAGGATGTCCCAATTAGAACCAGCCCCTCTGGGAATTAGCCTGGTCATCCTTGGATCAGGGTTTTTCCTGCTCGTACTCTCACTTTTTCGCGTCGCTCCCGTCTCACATCCCCGTTTGCAAACCATGCGCAAAATTCCGCTTGCTCCGATCTCTACACATGATAAAGCTGTTTTACTCATTGAACCTGGCGGTAGGCTGGTGTATTCCAACCAACAAGCTCATAAATTGTTTAAAATCTCAGGGAATGAAGCCAATCTGGATCGTCTTGCTCGCCGCACCCGTCCGAGCGAAACTTTTCTGGCACTATGCGGTGGCGAGGGAAAGGCGCGTTTTTCGTTAGATGGCTGTTTGGTAGAAGGCCTTTCCTACTCTATTCCTTCTGGTTCTGAAAGTGTCTTTCTGGTGGCTTTGCAGCAGCTAAGTCCAGGAGGTGCTGATCCAACCTCCTCCAATCTGACCCAACCAGGACACCTGATCGAAGGTGATTCTGCGGTCGCTTTCTTTAAGGCTTTCGCTGAGCTCAGCCTCACGATCGCCTCCACACAAGACATTGAGGCTAGCTTGGCTGCAATTCTGGAATGCATTGAACGCCTGATCCCTTCTGATTTCTCCACCATCACTGTTTGGGATGAGGCCAATCAGCACCTCATCCCCTACATCTTACACGGCTTACCTGGCGAAGACCGTCATCTCGAAAAGGCTGAAAGCTGGCATGGTCTAGATTTGGAATTTTCCCATTACTTGATTGACCACAAGTCTCCTCTTCTCATCCCAGATACTCAGGCCTCAAGAAATATACAACCAATCACTAGCCGGAGTGTACGCTCTATTCACTCTTACCTGGGTGTACCCATGATATTTGCGGGAAAACTGGTCGGAACCCTGGAGCTAGGCTCCTCCACGACCGAGGAGTTCAATAAAAGTGATCTAAAAATAATGAGATTAGTTTCAGATTTAGCTGCTGTCACCGTTTACAATGCTTTGACTTTCAAAGAAGAACAACGATACGGTCAAGAGTTAGCCTGTCTGGCGCAGTTAGCGGAGGCGACAACCGGTCTTCAAGATCTTAACGAATTGCTTAGCCAAATCGTGGAATCAATTGCACCGTTATTAGATGTTGAAATCCTGGGTTTTTTAATCTTCGATAAGACGGGAGGTGTCCTTCGCGGGCAATGCCCGTTCCGGGGATTACCGGCTAATTTTTTGGACCTGTATCAGATTATGCTCCCCGCCGGTAGTCCTGCGGAAACGGTTTTCTTAAACCAGGAAACAATCCACATTGCGAATGCGCCTGATGATGCATATCTCAATTTGTTTGGTTTCGATCGCGTGGTTCAGGCAGCCGGAATTCAACAGATGCTGTTGATTCCTTTAGGAGCGAAAGGTCATCCATTGGGTTATATGCAGCTGGCTAACAAACGGGATGGCAGCTCTTTTTCTGAGATTGATCGAAATCTGGGAAAGATCGTCGCCGGACAGGTTTCTCCGATCATCGAAAATGTACTTCTCTATTCGCAAACGAATGCCAAACTACCCAGACAAGATATACATCGACTGGATCTGGAACATATCATCGAAACCAGTCGTTCCCGCGCTATCCTGGAAGCTATCGCGGAGGGGGTACTGGTAACCGACCCGGGAGGCAAGATAACTCTCTTCAACGATTCCGCCCAAAGGATATTAAATCTTGACCGCGAGCATGTCCTAGGTTTGCCGATCGAACGCTTCAGCGGATTGTTTGGCTATGCCGCCCACACCTGGATTGAGACCATCCACAAATGGTCAACCACCCCTCCAACGCTCCCCTCAAACGACACTTATCAAGAACAGATCACATTAGAAGACGGCCTGGTAGTCTCGGTAAACTTGGCACCTGTCGTTTTTAGAGACGAATTCCTGGGAACGGTTTCAATCTTCCACGACATCACCCACCAGATTGAATTAGATCGAATGAAATCGGAATTCGTGGCTACAGTCAGTCACGAGTTGCGTACTCCTATGACCTCGATCAAGGGTTACGTGGATGTTCTCCTCATGGGTGCTGCTGGGGAATTGAACCAACAGCAATTGCGATTCCTCGAAATTATTAAGAACAACTCTGAGCGCCTCACTATCCTGGTCAACGACTTATTGGACATTTCGCGTATTGAATCGGGGCGTGTAAACCTGACAATGCAGCCTCTTAATCTACGACATATCGCCGAAGATACTCTCAAAGAGTTCCGACGCATTTCTCAAGAAGATCACCGACCGATGAGTTTCAATTTGGATTTTCCCGCTGATCTTCCACGCGTGGTTGGTGATTTAGAGCGAGTAAGCCAGATCATCCATAATTTACTCAGCAATGCTTTCTACTACACCCCTGAGAACGGGGAAATCACTTTACGAGCGCAGAGGATTGTCGATGAAGTTCAAATGGATATCCATGATACGGGGATCGGCATTCCCATTACTGAACAAAGCCAAATTTTTGAACGCTTTTACCGGGGTAAAAACCCTCTAGTCGTAGCGATCCCTGGAACCGGGTTGGGATTGAGTATCGCTCAAGAGCTTATCGCTTTGCATCAGGGCCGCCTCTGGCTGCAAAGCAGCGGTGTGCCTGGAGAAGGCAGCATTTTTTCATTCACCTTGCCGATCTATAACCACAACCACCGGCATAAGGAGTAAGGGGAACAAATGGCAAGAATCCTGATCTCCGAAGATGAACGCGATATTCGAGAGCTGATCGCCTTCACCTTGCAGATTGCTGGCCATGAGGTGATCCCGACCAGTAATGGTGAAGAGGCCCTCGAATTGACAATTAAGGAAATGCCAGACCTGATCATATTAGATGTTCGCATGCCGCGCATATCTGGGTATGAGGTCTGCAAACAAATCAAGTCCAATCCAGGCACGGTGCATATCCCAATCGTCTTCCTCTCTGCAAAAGGTCAGGATGCTGAAGTAAAGGCTGGGTTGGAAGCGGGAGCTGTGGAATATATTATCAAACCGTTTTCGCCCGATCAATTGGTAAACCAAATCGGGGATATCCTGGCACAACAGGAACTGTTCAAAAATCCAGACGACTGATAGAACTCGACGTTATTAATCATTAGGACAAGCGAGTCTCGACTGAAATTTGATTTGCAATCCAATGAGCGCAATCATCATCGATGAATCCGTCGTTCATTACGAAGTATTAGGGCGAGGCTACCCGGTGATTTTCCTTCACTCCTGGGTTGGTTCCTGGCGATATTGGATTCCATGTATGCAATCCCTATCCACTGGATTTCGGGCTTACGCACTGGATTTGTATGGCTTTGGCGACACATCGAAGATTCCCGAGCTATATATGATGGAAAAGCAGGTATTGCTCTTGAATGGATTTTTGGAGCATATGGGGATTAATAAAGTCACGTTCATTGGACATGGATTGGGAGGGATAGTTGGTTTATATTATTCAGTCGATAATCCCCAGGTTGTCGACAGGCTCATCTTGGTTGGCCTACCAATAAACCTGGGGCTGATTAACCCCAGATTACTTTCATCCTCCCCCAAAGAGTTGGCTAACTGGTTGTTCAATCGTTCTTCGGAGATAAAATCAGCTCGGGAAGACGCTGCAAAAACCGATTCTCGAGTTATCCAATCGACTCTGGGGCAAATACAGCGGGTGAATTGGCGGCAATTGTTATTACAGACAAGTGTTCCCTCCCTGTGGATTTATGGTCAAAACGACCCACTCGTGGCCGTTCCGCACGAGGATCTGCTCTCTGATCTGCCAGAACTTGGTCACTGGCTGATCTTCGAGCAGTCCGGGCATTATCCAATGTTAGATGAGGCGCGCAAATTTAACCGCATGCTAATAGATTTTCTAGCCCTCGACTCCGCTGAAAGTCCCCGCCAGCTACAATTAAAAGAAGAGTGGAAACGACGCGTTCGCTAAGTTTGCTTGACAATCGCCCAATCTAGCCTTATACTCACCGCATAATCCATAAATCCGCTAGGGGAGCCTGGTGTTGCCAGGCTGAGAGGAGGGCCGAAAGCCCTCGACCCGCGTACCTGATCCGGGTAATGCCGGCGGAGGGAATGCTATATATTGTTTGCATTTTTCCCTCCTCCGACCCCGGAGGAGGGAATTGTTTGTGCGAGCTGTCATCTTTGCCAATGGAGCATTTTCCAGCTCCGAGCAAGCCCGCCGTGCTCTTCGTCTCGACGATGTCTTGATTGCCGCCGACGGCGGGGTACACAACTGCCGGACTCTTGGCCTCTGGCCTTCTGTGGTCATTGGGGATCTAGATTCGCTGTCTAATTCCGATCAGGAAGCTTTAGTCGCCCACGGAATCCAGATCATCGCCTATCCCCGGGATAAGGACCAGACTGACCTCGAACTCGCCTTGAATTACGCCATTCAGATCGGTGCAGAGGAGATAGTTTTGTTCGGGATGATCGGGGGACGCCTGGACCAGACTCTGGCGAACCTGCTATTGCTCAGCCGAGAGGAATGGGGAAGGATCCGCCTGTTGGCAATTGACGGCCCAGACATCATTTATCTCCTTCGGGATAGCGACAGGATCCTCGTTCAAGGCAAGCGCGGCGATATTATCTCGCTGGTTCCCCTTTCACCTAAGGTTACCGGCGTCACCACGCACGGCCTCCGCTGGCCTTTGAAGAGAGCATCTTTACAATTTGGTAGCACGTTGAGCCTATCGAATGAACTGGCAGGTGCGACAGCAGAGGTCCAGATCAGGCACGGCAAGGTGTTGTTAATCCACCGCACAAACGATGATCCAAAAATCGGATCTCGATTCTCAACTCTCAAATCTCAATCGAGTAAGGAGTAGGAAAGATGTGCAAAATTTCTTCGACTTTCCAGATCTCCGCCTTGCTCATCGTCTGCGGGACGCTCGCTGCCTGCGCGCCCGCTGTACCGACCGCGACCAACGTTGAGCCAACTGTCACCATCCAGGAAGGTCGTCGCACTCTGACGGTGATGACCCACGACTCGTTCGCAATATCAGAGCCAGTTCTTCAGGCCTTCATTGATCAGTACGGCAGCGAGGTAAAGTTCCTCAAAACTGGAGACACGGGCACCGCGGTCAATAAGGCTATCCTGGCTAAAAACGCCCCACTGGCAGATGTGTTTTATGGCGTGGACAATACATTCCTCAGCCGGGCTTTAGAGGAGGGTATCTTCGAGTCGTATGATTCGCCCCAGCTCGCCGACATCCCCGATGAATTTGAACTCGATCCACAGCATCGCGCCTTGCCAGTGGATTATGGCGACGTGTGCCTCAATTACGAAAAGGCTTATTTTGCAGAAAAAGGCCTTTCACCTCCCAATAACCTGGATGATCTGCTCAAGCCTGAGTATAAGAGCCTGCTCGTAGTAGAGAATCCCGCCACTTCTTCACCTGGTTTGGCTTTTCTGCTGGCAACCATCGGGCGCTATGGCGAGCAGGGATACCTGGATTTCTGGGAAGGCCTGGTTGAAAACGATGTCCTCGTCGTCAACGACTGGGAAATCGCCTACTATACTGAATTTAGCCGCGGGGGAGGCACCCGCCCAATCGTCGTCTCCTATGGGTCAAGCCCCCCTTTTGAGGTTATCTACGCCGAAACGCCAATCGAAGAACCTCCCACTGCTGCTGTAGTGAGCGACGAATCTTGTTTCCGCCAGGTGGAGTTTGTCGGTATCCTCAGTGGTACCAGCAATCGAGAACTCGCTGAAAAGTGGGTGGACTTCATGCTCTCCCCAACTTTCCAGGAGGATATGCCGTTGCAGATGTTCGTCTTCCCAATCAATGATAAGACCAACCTCGACGAAACGTTCGTTAAATACCTGGCTGTTCCGAAAAAACCCGCCTATATTAACCCAGAGGAAATCGCTGCGAAGCGAGAGGAATGGATTCAGGCCTGGACGGAGATCGTGCTACGGTAAGAGGTGATTTATCCTTAGGTATGACCCCTGTCGTTTCCAACCAGAGTGACTGTCAGTATTTAACGAATTACCAGATAATGTACGCCTCTATGGTTTAAATTCCATGAATGCGAGCAATCTCCGTAAGGTACTGCTACTTGCCGCGCTCTGGCTGGCACCGTTGAGCTTTTTATGCGTATTCTTTTTTTACCCGTTGGGAAGTATCTTCCAGCTCAGTTTTGCGCGCGCAGAGAGTGGCCTGTCCCAACCTTTTATGGAGGCGTTCACTTCCGAGTCAGTCAGGCGTGTCATGTGGTTTACCATCTGGCAGGCTACACTCTCTACATTACTGACACTCGCTATCGGCCTTCCAGGAGCATACCTCTTCGCCCGCTATGAGTTCCGCGGCAAAGCCCTGCTCCAGGCCCTCTCTGGCATCCCGTTCGTCATGCCAACCCTGGTGGTGGCTGTCGCATTTAACGCCTTGCTTGGGCCGCGTGGTTGGATTAACCTTGCTACGATGGAGCTGTTTGACTTACAGGCTCCTCCGATCAAGTTCACCAATACGATCACCGCCATCCTGGTAGCACATGTTTTTTATAATTTAACGATCGTCTTACGTTTGGTTGGTGATTTCTGGTCGCATCTCGATCCCCGGCTGACTCAAGCCGCCCGCACTCTTGGCGCAAACCGTTGGCAGGCCTTTCTGCATATTACCCTCCCCCTGCTGGCACCTGCCATCGCGTCAGCGGCACTCCTGGTGTTCATCTTCGACTTTACTTCTTTTGGTGTGATCCTTGTCCTGGGAGGGCCGCGCTTTGCCACCCTGGAAGTAGAGATATACTATCAGACGATCAGTCTGTTTAATCTGCCGCTGGCAGCAGTACTGTCGATATTACAACTGAGCTGCACGCTGGTCCTGACAATCGTCTATACACGCTTATCGGCGCGCGTCTCGCGCCCAATAACCTTGCGTGCTCGCCAATACACTCAGAAACGCCTGATCTCCCGGCAGACCCGTATTTTCGCCGCGATAATGATCGCCCTTCTACTCACATTGCTTACTCTCCCATTAATCGCTCTGGCAACCCGTTCGGTGGTTCGCCTTGATCCAGGGCGCGGCCAGCAGAGCCTTGAATCTCCAGGGTTGACGTTCGATTTTTATCGTGAACTCTCCGTCAACCGGCGTAGCTCCCTCTTTTATGTGCCCCCGATAACTGCCATCGCTATTTCCCTGGGCTACGCCGGGGCAACCGTTCTGCTTGCCTTAACGCTTGGGATGCCAGCTGCCTGGGCGTTGGCGCGAGACGCCCATGCCCTCCCCAACCGCGCCCTTGACCCGATCCTCATGTTGCCATTAGGAACCTCCGCCGTCACGCTTGGCCTGGGTTTCATAGTTGCACTAAACCGGCCTCCCATCGACCTGCGCGCCTCACCCTTACTGATCCCCATCGCCCACACCCTGGTAGCCTTTCCGTTTGTAGTGCGTAGCCTGACACCATCTTTGCGCAGCATCCAGCCGCGCCTGCGCCAGGCAGCTTCTGTGCTTGGAGCCTCCCCAGGAGAGGTGCTTCGTTTCATCGATCTGCCCCTCATCGGTCGTGCGCTCCTGGTCGCGGCGACTTTCGCTTTTACCATTTCGCTGGGAGAGTTCGGCGCGACCGCTCTCATCGCCCGCCCGGAATACCCTACGATTCCACTTGTGATCTACCGTTTCATATCCCAGCCTGGAGCGATCAACTATGGTCAGGCGCTGGCCCTCAGCACGATCCTCATGATCCTCGCTGCAGGTGGAATGTTGGCGATCGAGCGCTTTCGGATCGCTGAGGTCGGTGAATTCTAAAATCTTCCGGGAAGTTGATCCAGGAAAGTAGGTACTTGAACACCACCACTGCCTTGACGTTGATCGATATTCACAAGTCCTTTGGCGAGACGCGTGCATTAAAAGGAGTCTCAATTGAGGTGAAGGAAGGGGAAATTGTTGCCATCCTTGGTCCAAGCGGCTGTGGGAAATCCACCCTGCTTCAGATCGTCGCTGGCATCGAAAAACCGGACCAGGGAAGCCTGTTGTGGAAAGGAAATCCTCTCGAAAACACGCCCCCCCACTTGCGCGGGTTCGGCTTGATGTTCCAGGATTACGCCCTATTCCCCCATATGAACGTCTTTGACAACATCGCCTTCGGTTTACGTATGTCCGCGATGGAGAAAAAGGATATTGACCAACAGGTTGAAAAAACTCTTAACCTGGTGGGGCTTGCCGATTTCAAGATAAGGAATGTGAATACCCTCTCTGGTGGAGAGGGGCAACGCGTCGCCCTGGCGCGTGCTCTGGTGACCCAGCCTCGGCTTTTGATGCTCGACGAACCCCTGGGTTCAGTTGATCGTACACTGCGCGAACTCCTGATGAGCGAAATCCGCCAGCTTCTCCGCCACATGCACCAAACCGTCCTGTACGTCACCCACGACCAGGAAGAAGCCTTCGCCATTGCTGACCGGGTCGTCTTGATGCGTGCAGGCGAAGTAGAACAAATCGGCACGCCGCAGGAGATTTACAGCCGGCCAGCGTCGCTATTCGTGGCGCGTTTCCTGGGGTTAACCAATCTCCTTCCCGGCGAGATCCGGCGGACAAATGGGGAGTACGTGATCAAAACAGCGATCGGAGACTTGCCCGTCTCAGAACAAACCACAGGTCTGGTGACCTTGCTGATCCGCCCGGATGCGGTTAACCTGGACAGCCAGGGGAAATGCATTATCCTGGGGAAGGTGATCGAAACAACCTTTCGAGGCAGCCTTTGCCGGACCATACTTGCTTTGGGCGAGGTCAGCCTGACGTTCGACCTGCCCTGCAGACCCTCCTTGCCAGAAATTGGGCAAACCCTGCAACTGAGCTTCGATCCAGCCGAGTCACTCCTGGTGTTTCCTCGGGAAAATTGATCGGCCTACCCCACTGGCAACCAATGACTACCATCACGATTCTTAAATTGGATTATAAAGGCCAAGAGACCTGGCGTTACCAGGGAAAGCTGCTCAAACGCGCTCCACACCAGATCGTGCTGGAGGCGTTTTTCGAACGCGATGAGGTGAACGTCGATGAAATGGTTTTACGCCCTGGCGACCGCTTCATCGAAACTTATTTCGATGACCGGTGGTATAACGTTTTTGAAGTGCGCGACCGGGCCGACGACCAGCTCAAAGGTTGGTACTGTAATATCGGCTGCCCGGCAGAATTTCATGGGCGCACGGTTTCTTATCGCGACCTGGCCCTCGATCTGCTGGTCTTTCCGGATGGAAGGCAAACCGTTTTAGATGAAGACGAGTTCACCTCCCTGCCATTGTCCCCCCAGGTGCAAGCTCACGCCCGCCATGCGCTGATGGAGTTACAGGCAATGTTCACAAATCTAGTAAGTATTCCAAACCCACACACCAGCGTAAATAACAGCCGCAGTGATTAATGCGCAACAACACAAAAGAATCGCCACGATAATTCCAATGATCTTCCCAGCGTTGGATTTCTTGGATTGATCTACAGGGGTTAAGGGGGTTTCGATTACCTCCGGAATACCTTGCTCTTCATCTGACATATCCAGCTCCTTTCGATTGATCTAATCTATTCAACCCGTCTGTCCGTATCGCTGACGATCAGCTCGTCGCCAGAAAAACCAGATCAGCCAGGCAGCCAACATGATAATGATTACCGTAAGGATTATGGGGACAACCACTGCCAGGATCGATGTGATGGTCGCTATTACGTCCTCAGCGATGCTTATCGGCACATTTCCAGCACCGCCGGTTGTTGCCGTCACTGCCGGGCGCACTGCGGCAGCTTTGACCGCATGGACGCCGCCTGCCACCAACAACCCGGCTGCCAGTGCTAGCACAGGATGAATGTCAGTGATCACCTTAGCGCTGGCCGCGAACACGATTGCCCCGGCAGCAGGCCGAACGATGGTTTGGATTACATCGTTAACATGGTTCACCGCTGGAACCTTATCGGCAAAGAACTCGACCAAAGTTAATACAAGCAGCAAACCGATCACCCACCAGCTGCTCAGCGTATCCCAGGGCGAATTCAATTGGATTAAGTCTGTGAAGCGCGCCACTATGGCGATCACAAGCAAAGGGATGTATGCATTGAGCCCGGCGCTTGCCGAAAGCCCAAACGCCCCCATAATCCCAGTCAATACTTCCATTATTCACCTCCTTACTAATTGTTCAGCATCCACGCTTCACGATTTACGTTTCATTATTCATCCCAGATGAAAACCCTCCCAGGTGCCGGTTAAAAAGTAACGAGCCAGGTCTAACATCCCGATTTGCACCAACCCGACTGCAAACCCACCGATCAACGGTAAGACAAGCTGCTCTATACGATTATACCTGCTCTCCAACTTTAATACCATCAGCCACAACATTGTATAAACCAACGTCAGCAAGACTATGACTCCAACCGCGCTGACCAGTGCCAGCGGGTAAAGAACCAGCGGGTTTTCGGTCAACACCACCGCATCGAGGAGCAGCGCTAGGATAAGTAAAATACCAAGTTCACGCACACCATCTAGCGCTGGGCGTGCATCCGTCTCCCTCCAAACCGATAGGTTAAAAGCAGGATAGAGCGCTACCGCAATCGCCAAACCCATCCCGGTGCCTGTTAGCAATCGTAAAACGTTGTTGGGATGATAGAGGGATGGAGCTCCTGGAAACAAACTCAAGAATGAGTTCAATCCATCCACGGCAAAAGCTATTAATAATAACCCCAATATCAAGAGTACTCCCCAGGGAGGAGTTCCTATCCGGCGACGTCCGATCACCGCCTGATATCCAAGACTTAACATAGCACCAAGATACATGCCACTGCACCGGGCACACATTGGCAATTGGCGTTCCCCAAGATGAAAGGATCGCAGATCGATGCGGTGGCAAACGGCATACCCGATGGCATCTGCCTTACCGAGCAAGCCGGCGGGCGTGGTGAGCAACCAGGCAAATAACAATAATCCGGCAGCCACGAACACCAACCCCTTCCAATACCGGTACGTTATACCCAGCTTCTTGTCAGTAATATCCATGTTGGATCGAATTATAGAGGGTACTGTCTAAAAAAACAAGCGACGAGCGACCCTCGCAGGGGCATTCAAAATAGGGTATGATTGTGATTCGAGTTTCAAACCACCGGAGGAACTATGCGGACCTTACGATTTCCCTTTTTGATGTTGCTCGCCTTGACCTTAGGCGCATGTTCAATTTTTTCCACACCTACGCCCGAACCACCCACGCCAACCTTATCTCTTCCCGCAACTTCGACCCCGGCTCCCACGGACACTCCAGTTCCACCAACCCCAACGGTAACCCTAACCCTTCCCCCCACTGCAACGTCGACACCTGCATATCCACCGGAAGGCTATGGCCCGCAGAATTTTCCAACTGATGTGAACCCTTTAACCGGATTGAAGCTGCTCGACTCAGATCTTTTGGCGCGACGCCCTGTGGCGATCAAGGTCAGTATTGTCCCCCGCACCAGCTCTCGCCCTCCGTGGGGACTTACTTCCGCAGATCTCGTTTATGACTACTATCAGAACGACGGATACACACGCTTTCACGCCATTTTCTACGGGGAGGATGCCTCCCAAGTCGGTTCTATCCGATCTGCGCGTTTCCCAGATGACGCGTTGATCCGCATGTATAAAAGCATTTTCGCTTACGGGAGCGCTGATCCGACGATCAATGGCCGTCTTTTCAGCGCCGAGTACAGCAATCGTCTCGTCCTTGAAGGCGGGATGAATCTCTGCCCCCCTACCACTGCGGACCCGCTTTGCCGCTATGACCCGAGTGGATTCGATATCCTCCTCGGTGGAACGTCGGAGATCCACACCTACGCGACCGGGCGAGGCGTTGATGACATCCGCCAGAACCTGGACGGTATGTCCTTCCGTCTTGATCCACCTCAAAGAGGAGTTGCAGGAAGGACAGCCACCGTCCGTTATTCCGGCGACAGCTATACCCGCTGGGAATACGATCCGGATACAGGGAGATATCTTCGTCTCCAAGACGATGTGTATGACG